>NZ_JALXVO010000066.1:0-21089 GCF_025151705.1 Paenibacillus sp. p3-SID1389
TTGTCGCATAATTGTTATTGTACGACATGCCCGGTTTCGCAGTAAAATTTAACCTTTTACATGATGGGCATTCTCTAACCAAAAAACGAAGAAATCCCGTGGCATCCGCTGAAACCTACCTAAAAACAGGTATAATGAGTACAAGCGGTTAACCTGTTTCTGGAAAGGGTCTGGTGAGATGTCCAACAATCTTTTTCGCGGTTTACCGAAGGGAATCCAACTCCCGTTCATTGATGCCCATATTCATATAGACCTTTACGACGAAGATACCCGTGAACGCCTGCTGCAGGAACTGCCGGGCTGCGGAGTGGAAGCCATCATTGCCGTTTCGATGCATTTAGCCTCCTGCAAGCTGAACAACGCTTTGGCGGAGCGCTATCCGAACCTGGTGCGCCCGGCATTCGGATTCCACCCCGAGCAGCCTATCCCTGAGGATCGGGAGATCGATCTCCTGCTGAATTGGATCAAGCAGCATGCCGAGGATATGATTGCCGTTGGTGAAGTCGGGCTTCCATATTATGCGCGGCAAGAAGCTCTCCAGCAAGGAAAGGGCTTTGAGCTTGAGCCCTACGTGGACCTGCTGGAGAAGTTTGTGATGCTTGCCAAGGCGTTAGACAAACCGATTGTGATGCATGCGGTATACGAGGACGCCGAGCTTGCCTGCGACCTGCTGGAACTCCACGGCGTCACCAAAGCACATTTCCACTGGTTCAAGGGAGCCGAATCCACAGTGCGCCGCATGGCGGATCGCGGTTATGCGATCTCTTTTACGCCGGATATCGTCTACGAATCGAAAATCCAAGACCTCGCCCGGCGCTATCCTCCCGAGCAGGTGATGGCCGAAACGGACGGGCCTTGGCCGTTTGAAGGACCGTTTGCCGGTCAGATCACCCACCCGCGCATGACCCGTCACGTCGCCTTGGCCTGGGCGAATCTTCTGGGCATCTCTCCGGAAGAGGCCGCAGCGACGTTGTACCGGAACACGCGAAGTTTTTACGGATTATAACTTAACGACGAAAAACCGGCTAATGTTTGTCAACCCCAAGTGATTGGATTAATGCAAAGATACTGTTATACTATTTTTGTGCAGCACAAAGAAGCCTCCGTTGGCGCGGATGCTTCTGGGTAAATTTGATATTATGCTTTGTAGGGCTTGCCCTCTTTCCTTACACCATTTCCACCATACTCAGCAAAGCCGTCTGTTGTGCTTTGCTTGACTTGCTTAGAGACGGTAACGCCTGAATCTTCTCTTGAATCTTCTCTTGAATCTTCTCTGCCTTTGTCTGAATCCAAGCCTTGCTGTGTGACGATCCTGCCGTTTCCCGAATCGTTTCTACCGTGATACTGTTTCCATACGGCTTATTTCGATCTGTAAACGCTTGGAGCACACTTGTCCCTTTCGACACATCCAATCCAATAACCGGTCTCATGTCATCTCCTCCTGAATAATAGCCGGCACTCCCACGATGGTTCCAATCTCACAAGCTTCGCTTGTGATTCGAGGTCCGATGCCTCAACCAGCTCAAACATGGTCATTGGGGGTAGTGGGAGAACAGTTTTTGTGACGGGATCATTGCCCCTAAAAGCCGCACGTTCTCCCGGCTACCGCCATCTGACAGCGCCTAAGAAAAAAGGCCAACCAGAAATTTCTGGTTGACCTAATAATACGAAAAAGCTGTCCCCGGGTACGACCCGATTAGGACAGCTTTTTTTGCCATTATTTCAAGGTAAAGCCGCGCTTCTCTAAAAATTCGCGCATATGCAGCCGCGCCGGCTGTGCCAGCTTCTCGGCCATGAGCTCCGACCAAGGGGTATCCTTCGCCCCTCCGGTCCGTTCACGCAGATACTTGGACATAACCTCGTCATAGGCCGCCACCTGTTCCTCTTGCCCGGCGGTATCATACTGGTTCCAGTGCAGAACTGCCGGCAGCGGAAGCCGTGGACGCACCCCTGGATTTTGATCCGGATAGCCGAGACACATCCCGAATACAGGATACGAAAGGTGGGGCAGGTCCAAGAGATCCGCCACCTCCTCGCTATGGTTGCGGATACCGCCGATATACACGATGCCAAGGCCCAGCGATTCTGCGGCTATGGCGGCATTTTGCGCTGCCAGCGCCGTATCGACCGTAGCTACAATAAAGTTCTCCGTCGTGCCTTCATAAGTCGTTTCCGAAGGAAGATGCCGCTCCGCTGCCCGTTTGAGTCTTGACAAATCTGCGCACCAGACTAGGAAAACAGGACACTCCGCCACATAAGCCTGATTCCCGCAAAGCTCGGCCAGCTTCGCTTTCCGATCCGCGTCCGTCACGGCAATCACGGTATAGGCTTGTACATTGCTGGAACTGGAGGCCATTTGGCCTGCGGATATGATTTGTTCCACCAGCTCTCGGGTCACCGGACGATCGCTGTATTTACGAATGGAACGGTGCTCCAGCATTTTGGATATCGTCTCGTTCATCTCCTCACTCCTATCCCTTGCTTTATGTTATTCTTAATTATGGAACTTTCCCCAACAGGAAGCAAGCCGCTTGCATCCCAGTGTCATACTGAGCTTCAAGGCTCCCCGCCGCCCTACTTCAAGTGATCAGCGACCACGGAACCGATCATATATAACGCCATCCCCCAGACGATAAGCGCAGACAATCGATTGATCCCCTGGAGCAGTTGACCTCCCCGGTCCAAGCTTCCGAGTGTTTTGCCTGCCCATGCCAATCCGAAAAACCATACCCACGACACCAGAATCGCAGCCAGCGTAAACGCCCCTTTCGCCCCGCCGGTATAATCCAGAGAGCTTGTCCCGATCACGCCAACCGTATCCAGAATCGCATGGGGATTCAAAAACGTCACCGACAATGCAAACACCACCTGCTGTTTAGCTGGCAGCCCGGATGGCCCGGCGGAAGACGGTTTGGACACGTCCCTCCAGATGGTCCAGCCAATGTATAGCATAAAGACAGCGCCTGCCGCAAAGAGTACGGTTTTCAGCCAAGTCCATGACAAGACCAGCACCGAGACCCCCAACACAGCTAGCAAAATCAATATCGTATCGCCCAAAGCGGCGGTCAGAACAGCCGGCAAGGCCCGGCGCAGCTTTCGTCCGGCAGCCCCCTGGTTAAACACAAACACATTCTGCACGCCTAATGGCAAAATAAGTCCAACCGCCAGAAAGAACCCATGAATCGCAGCACTAAACATCTCTCTCCCCCTCTGATCTCTGTCTCGAACCCTATTGTACCCGCCCCCTCCCGATTTAGCTCCATCCATTTGGATGGATCAGAAACCAACCAAACGATATAATAGGGGAAAATAACGTCGTTCGCGCAAAAAATCTACAGTTCTGCAGATAGGGGGTATTCCGCATGAATCATTCGACCTGGCGTCCCAGCCGAAATTCGCCCATTCCGCTCCATCGCCAAATCATGGAGCATCTTTGTGATCGAATCGCCAGCGGCGAATGGCCGGTGGGGACACGCATCCCGTCCCAGCGGGAGCTGGCCGCGCGGTTTGGCGTCAACCGCAGCACAGTCGTCGCCGCGCTGGACGAGCTGATCGCAGCCGGGCTGCTTCAGGGCGACCGGGGCGGCGGCACCCGCGTCGTTAACCGGACCTGGGGCGTGCTGACCGCCTCCCCGCCGCCCGATTGGAACGAATACGTCAGCTCCGGCGTGCAGTACCCTAATTTGCCTGCCGTGCAGGAGATTAACCGGGCTGAGTTCCAGCCCGGCATTTTGCGACTCGGCACCGGCGAGATGGGCCCGGACCTGCTGCCGCAATCCGAAATGGCCGAGCTGTTGGGTCGGATGGCCACCAATGTCCCAAACCTGGGCTATGGCGAGCCCAACGGGGACCTGCGGCTCCGGGAGGCCATCGCCACCCGGCTGAGCCTCCAAGGCATCACCGTATCGCCGGCTTCGCTGCTGATAATCTCCGGCGCCTTGCAGGCGCTCCAGCTCATTGCCGTCGGCCTGCTCCCCCAGGGCTCGACGGTACTGACCGAACGACCGTCGTATCTGTATTCGGTTCCCGTTTTTCAGAGCGCCGGAATGAAGCTGCGCGGTGTCCCGATGGATGAACAAGGCCTGCGCGCCGACCTGGTTTCTGTGTACGCCAAGCAATATGCGGGCGCATTGCTGTATACCATTCCGACCTTCCATAATCCAAGCGGAACGGTTATGAGCGAAGCGCGGCGACGTCAGCTGCTGGACGTCTGCGAGGCAGCCCGTTTACCCCTCGTTGAAGATGATGTCTACCGCGAGTTGTGGCTGGACGCCCCGCCGCCCCTGCCGCTGAAGGCTCATGACGCCAGCGGCAGCGTACTGTATCTGGGCAGCTTGTCCAAATCCCTCAGCCCCGGCCTGCGGATTGGCTGGATTGCCGGACCGCAGCCCGTCATCGAGCGGCTTGCAGACATCAAGATGCAAAGCGATTACGGCTCTAGCGCCCTCTCGCAACAGATGGCAGCGGAATGGCTGGAAAGCGGCAGCTACGACCGCCATCTTGAACGGCTGCGGGCGGCGCTCCGCCTGCGGCGAGAGGCGGCGGTGGACGCGTTGGAGCGGTATTTTCGCGATATCGCGGACTGGAAGGTGCCGCAGGGAGGGTTTTACATCTGGCTGAACCTGCACAACTCCCCCTCCCCGCGCAAAATATTTGACGCCGCCCTAAAAGCCGGCCTTCTGATCAACCCCGGCCACCTGTACAACCGCGCCTCCGGCAGCCACCTGCGCCTCTCCTACGCCTACGCCACCGCCGAAGAACTGACGGAAGGCATCGCCCGTCTAAGCGAAATCGTACGCTCCTTGGATTAAGCCCATGAAACATCGCACTACGGTACAGGCGCCCCCTTCTAGGCAGGAGGTGGATCACAGACGTTCGGGGACGTCTACACTATATCCAGAGCTACGCTGGGGACGAAGCTAATGGTGCGGGCAGCCTGGACTGCCTGGATAGCCCGCACCTGGCGGCGGTACCGTCAGCCCCTATTGCGAGTACAACGGGACGGGCTAAACCTGCCCGTCGTGCTCTGATCAGCTAAGGCCCGGCTGTCCCTGTCTGTTGCCCCCCGACTGCTACGGTACGGGCGTTCCTGTCTGTCGCACCCTTACAGCTAAGATACGGCCGTCCCCGCCTATCTTGCCCTGGATCAGCAGCGATTCCAGTTGTCCACGCATAATCCCGTTTGATCAGCCGCGGTTCCACTTGCACACGCCTATCCCGTTCGATCAGCCGCGAGGCCGTCTCGCTTCCAACCTCATTCCCTCCCCATTCCATCCCATAAGACACCATCCTCATCTCCATCCTCATCTCCATCCTCATCTCCATCCTCATCTCCATCCTCATCTTCACTCCCATCCAAGCTTCAATTGGTTCACACAGTTCTGCTCCATCGATATCTTTTCTATCTGAGCGAAGGGGATAATCATGTAAAAGCCCCCGGCAGAGAATATCGCCGTCTCATATTTACATTATTTTGCAAAAGTGATATCATATAAATATCAATTTAATATGTGAAGGAGTGTCACTTTATATGAAAGAAAAAGAAATTTCGTGCCTAAACGGTTTTGTTGCCCTGTTGTTCATTTTCGGATTTATTGCGTTGGGGACATTTCTCGTCACGTTAAACGATGTCGTTCCCGTGGCCGGCGGTGTGCTCTCCTTCGTCATCGCCTTCGTGCTCTTGACCGGGCTGACGATCGTACAGCCAAACCAATCGGCTGTCGTCACCTTCTTCGGCCGTTACCTCGGCGTGATCCGCAAGAGCGGCTTCTATCTTGCCATCCCGTTCTCAACTCGCAAAAAAGTTTCGCTGCGCGTTCGCAACTTCAACAGCGCCAAACTGAAAGTCAATGATGTCAAAGGGAACCCGATCGAAATCGCCACTGTTGTCGTGTTTTCGGTGGTCGACTCCGCCAAAGCGCTATTTGAAGTGGATGAATACGAAACCTTCGTGGAAATTCAGAGCGAAGCTGCACTGCGCCACGTCGCCAGCAAATATCCGTACGACCAATTGGACGATTCCGACACCGGCTTCTCCCTGCGCGCCAATACGGAAGAGATTGCGTTGGAGCTCACCAGCGAATTGCAGAACCGTCTGGCCATCGCCGGCGTTAAGGTCATTGAGTCGCGTTTGACGCATCTGGCCTACTCGACCGAAATCGCAAGCGCGATGCTGCAACGCCAACAAGCCGAAGCGATCATTGCGGCTCGCGAGAAAATCGTCGACGGCGCCGTCACCATGGTTCAAATGGCGATCGAACGGCTGCAGGCCGGTCAAGTTGTCGAGCTGGATGACGAACGTAAAGCCGCGATGATTAACAACCTGCTCGTCGCTGTCGTATCGGACCGTTCCGCCCAGCCGGTCATCAATACTAGCACGTTGTATTAATTAGGGGCATCCATTCACGATGGCCAGCAAGAAGAGCTTCCCACTTCGCCTTGACCCGACTCTTTATCAGGCTTTGGAACGCTGGGCAGCGGATGAATTCCGAAGCGTGAATGGGCATATCGAATACCTGCTGCGAGAAGCATTGCGCCGCGAGGGAAGACTGCCTTCCACCCGGGCGCCGGGCAAGGAGGAAGAGAAGCATGACGCAGACGACAGTAAAAAGTAAACCGTGGTGGGAACCGAAGTCGACAGCCCTGCTGAAAGAGTATGCCAGAACCTCTGGAGGGACTTACGCCGCAGGAACGTTCAGGAACTGGAAGTATAAGGGGCAGCATGTCCGTCTGCCGCTTTCCCCACGCTTCGGATCCTGTAAGGTGACGATCACCGACCCGAATAACGACACCTCCGGTAACGAGTACGCGATCACCGTGAAATACAGCTACCGGCCGCGCCGTAAGCTGGAGTTCGTGTTATTTTCGGCCAAACGACATGTCTTGGCCTGGTTTACCAGGGGGCTCCGGGAAGCCTCACTCCCAAACTCCGGAATGAATAAGAAGTTTCAAGCAAAAGCTTCCCATCCCAGTCTGCTGCGATCGGTATTGAAGTACGAAGGGATCGAAGAGTTGCTGAACCTTCATTCCAAGATCCATGTACGGCTGCGGATCAAGAACGGACGTGCCACTTTGACCTGTACGGAGAAATTAAAGAAGCCCGACGTGCCAGCCATTACGGCAACCGTCGAACTCATGAAGAAGCTGCTTCTCGCCCTGGAGGATCAAGGCATTATCGGGGATCCCCTCACCCCTCCAAAAAAATAGAATCTACATAAAAAAATCGAGCCTTCCCTCGCAAGACCGGAACAAAATCCGGAACCTTACGGCCTGGAAGGCTCGTTTCGTTTGGCATTGTATAGTTACAACTTCACCCGCTGCAAACGCAGCGCGTTCAGCACGACGGAGACAGAACTAAGCGCCATCGCAGCCCCGGCCAGCCACGGAGCCAGAAACCCCGCAGCGGCTACAGGAATGCCGATCGTATTGTAGGCGAGCGCCCAGAACAAGTTCTGCTTGATATTGCCCATCGTGCGCTTGCTCATAGCGATCGCATCCGGCACGCCCTCCAGGTCGCCGCGCATCAGCGTGACGTCGGCGGCCTCCATGGCCACGTCGGTGCCCGTGCCGATGGCGATGCCTACGTCGGCCACGGCAAGTGCCGGAGCGTCGTTAATGCCGTCTCCAACCATCGCCGTCTTCAGGCCGCGGGCCTGGAGCTTTTTCACCTCGGCGGCTTTGCCTTCCGGGAGCACCTCGGCCAGCACCTCGTCGATCCCGACCTCGGCGGCGATCGCCTGGGCGGTGCGCACGTTGTCGCCGGTGATCATCACCACGTGAAGGCCCATCTCCTTCAGCCGCGCTACTGCGGCCTTGGACGTCTCCTTCACGGTGTCGCTCACGGCGACCATGCCGGCGTAGACGCCGTCGACCGCCACGAGCAGCACGGTTTGGCCGGCCGCTTCCAGCGCGGCCATGCCGGCCTCCGCGGCGGAGACGTCGACGCCTTCACGCGCCATCAGGCGGCGCGTGCCGGCGAGCACCCGGCGGTCCTCGACGACCGCCGTAATCCCGTGCCCGGGCACCGCCTCAAAGGCGGTTGCCTCGGGCAGATCCAGGGCGCGCGCCCGCGCCCCGGCCACCAGAGCATCCGCCAGCGGATGCTCTGAGCCGCGCTCGGCGGCGCCGACGAGCCGGAGCAATGCCGCGTCGTCCCAGCCTTCGGCCGGGACGACTTCCCGCAGCTCCGGCTGCCCCCGTGTGATCGTGCCGGTCTTATCCAGCACGATCGCTTGCAGCCCTTGGGCGGCCTCGAGGTGCTCGCCGCCCTTAAACAGGATCCCGTACTCCGCAGCTCGTCCGGACCCGGCCATAATCGACGTTGGCGTCGCCAGCCCCAACGCGCAAGGGCATGCGATGACCAGCACGGCGATCGCCTTTTCCAGCGCCACGGCGAAGCTGCCCGGCGCCACGAAGAAAAACCACACCAAGAACGTAACTACAGCGATCCCAACCACGATCGGGACAAAAATCCCGGAAATCACATCCGCTACCCGCTGAATTGGCGCTTTCGAGCCTTGTGCTTCTTCTACAACGCGGATGATTTGCGCCAGCGCGGTTTCGCTGCCAACCTTGGCCGCTTGCACGCGCAGCACGCCATGTTTGTTGACGGTCGCGCCGATGACCGTGTCGCCTTCCTTCTTCTCCACCGGGATACTCTCCCCAGTTAACATCGATTCATCGACGGACGAGACGCCGCCGATGACTACCCCATCAACCGGGATCTTTTCGCCCGGTTTGACGATCAATACGTCCCCCGGGACAACCGCTTCGATCGGTACCACCGTTTCAACGCCGTCTTTGAGGATCAGCGCCGTTTTGGCCTGCAGCCCCATCAACGTTTTGATCGCTTGGGAGGAGCGGCCTTTGGCTAACGCCTCAAACCATTTGCCGAGCAGGATCAACGTAATCAGGATCGAGCTCGTTTCATAATACAGCTGGGGGGTATGCCCGTGAGGCATCGACAAAGACTCCAAGCTCAAATACAGACTGTAAAAATACGCCGCCGACGTACCGAGCGCGACCAATACGTCCATGTTAGCGCTGCGGCTGCGCAGCGCTTTGTACGCCCCGACGTAAAAGCCCCAGCCGATCATAAATTGCACCGGCGTCGCCAGCACGAGCTGGAACCACGGGTTCATAAACAGCTCCGGCGTCCAGATCCATGAGGTGAAGGAAAAATGCCCGGCCATCGCCCACAGCAGCGGGAACGCGAGCACTGCCGACACGATCAGCTTATTTCTTTGCTTCCGGATTTCCCGCGCGCGGATATCCCCGGACTCCTTCTCCGACGGCTTCAACACCGCACCGTAGCCCAACTGGCTTACCTTATCGATGATCTGCTCGATCGAGACCGTCCCCGGCTCATACCGCACTTGCGCCGTTTCAAGCGCCAGATTGACGTTGGCTTGTTTCACGCCGGGCAGCCGGTTTAACCCCTTCTCGATCCGTGCCGCACAGGCAGCGCAGGTCATCCCGGTAATTTGCAACGTCGTTTGGTCGTGATTCGCGCCGGCGGCAGGCAATGCTTTTTCCATGACAATCCTCCATCTCAAAACCCGCATATTTCATACCCCATAGGGGTATATCAAGGGCAAATAAAAATACTTCCACATCCCACTCCCCGTCCCTTAAGACGCACGGCTAATTCGCTCGCACGTCTTATAGGTCCGTGAAAAAGGCTTCGGATCAAACGACGTCGTATCCTTGATCCTCAATCGCTTCTTTGATTTGTTCAACCGTCACTTTCGTTTCGTCGAAAGTCACTTCCACCTTCTTCGCGGCCAGATCCACTTTCCCTGTAGCGCCCAGCCCGGCGATGGCTCCTTCTACCGATTTGACACAATGATTGCAGGACATACCTTCAACGTTTAACGTAATATTTTGCATGAACAATTCCTCCCATGAGTTTAATAATGGCTTCATCTTGCAGCGTACCCCCAGGGGTTCCGCCGTTATTTCATCAGCTTGTTGACCGTGACTAGCAGCTCGTCGAGCACTTCGGTCTCACCTGCTTGAATTCGCTCGATCACGCAGCTCTTCATGTGTCCCTCCAGCAGCAGCCGGCCCACGCTGTTCAGCGCAGATTGCACGGCGGCGATCTGGTTCAGCACATCGTCACAGTAAGTATCTCTCTCGATCAGCCCTTTGATTCCGCGGATTTGCCCTTCAATCCGGTTCAATCGGCTGATCAGGTTGCTCTTCATCGCTTCAGAATGGTGGCTGCGCCGTACCGGCTTGCCATTCTCCGTTTCCGATACGCTATGATGCCCGCCATGCTCCTCGCAGTGTGCGGACGCCAAATGTTCCTGTCCCTCGACCTTCGCCATACATGACTCCTTTCCAAACCAACGTGGTTTGCTGTGGTACGCTCATTATAATATACCCCCACGGGGTATGTAAAGAGTCTCCGTTCAACTTTTTTTCCAACATAACGGACCTCAAAGACCTTATCTGTCATTTCCCGGCTCATTTCCCGCACTAACGGACCCTGTGGACCTTATTGACACGTAAGAGGGCCCACCCTTCGCAAAATCCGCAAAATAACGGCCGTGAAGTCCGTTAGCCCTCCGTCAACGCCAACCAACATCATTTAACGGCGCTACGGTCCGTTAGCGTTAACGACTCTTCTATCCTAGCTTCCCCCGCTAACGCCAAAAAACCCGCTGCCACATACGTGACAACGGGTTTCTTTTTCTGATATTCGACTGTGCTCTTATTGGTAACCCCAAATCATCGTCAGCAAGGTACCAAACACGGTCACTAGCCCGACGAACAGGGCGTATACGAGGTTAGCATACAATGCACCTTTACTGCGGTTCTCGCCGATGTGCATGAACATGAACAGCTGCACCGACATCTGTACGGCCGCGCAGACAAGCAGGATCGTCATGCCAACGGCAAACGACATATCCCAGAATACCACCGACAGCGCTACAGCAGAAAGGATCAGTGAGAACACATATCCCATGACGTGTTGAATCGGGAACAGTTTTTTCATGTCACATCAGTCCTTTCAAGTATACAAAGCTGAAGATGAAGATCCAGACCACGTCCAGGAAGTGCCAGTACAGCGAGAAAATAAACGATTTGTTCGCCGTATCATGGGTAAACCCTTCGCGTTTCACCTGAATCATCAGCCCGCTGCCCCACAGCAGCCCCAGCGTTACGTGGGCGCCGTGCGTCCCCAGCAGGACGAACAAGCTCGACAGGAACGCACTGGTTTGCATCGTTGCGCCTTCATGAACGTACGTAACGAATTCGGTAATCTCGATACCAAGGAACCCGAGGCCCAGCAGCAGCGTGATGGCGAAGAACGCCATAAACGGTTTTCTCAGCCCCAGACGCATACTGTGTACCGCCAAGCCGCAGGTAAAGCTGCTGGTCAACAGCAAGAACGTTTCGCCCAGCACCGGTCCGATTTCGAAGATTTCCGCTCCGTTCGGGCCGCTGCCGGTCCGGTTCCACAGCGTCAGATACACCGAGAACAGCGTGGCGAAGAGCACGATTTCCGCGCCCAGGAACAGCCAGAACCCAAGAACCCGGTTACTGTTCTCTTCCGTTTGATATTCCAAAGGCAAAGTATGATCTACCTTCATGCGTGTTCACCCCGCAATCCTGCATCCGTGTCCAACCGATTGGCCAAAGCCTGCTCGGTTTTGATGATTTCGCTGACCGGAATATGTCGGCCGTGGTCGCGTTCGAACGAACGTACCGCCAGCATGACGAGAATCCCCAGGCCGGCGATAATCGCCGGTACCCACCAGCTAAAGACCATAAAGAATCCGAAGAAGAAGAAAATCACACCCAGGATAAACGGTTGACCGCTGTTGTTCGGCATATGAATCTCTTCGATTTTATCCGTATACAGCGATTTACCCGTTTTCTTCGCTTTCCAGAACGGATCGAGCGAATCCACTTTAGGCACAACCGCAAAGTTGTACTCCGGCACCGGAGAATGCGTGCTCCATTCCAGCGTACGTGCGTTCCAAGGATCGCCGGTTTTGTCCCGCTCCGCATAACGGAAGCTCCAGTAAATGTTGTACACCAGCACGATAAACCCGATGGCGAGCCCCACCGCACCGATCGAAGCGATCAGGTTCAGCGGACCAAAGCCTGTGCTTTCCGAATAGGTATACATCCGCCGGGTCATCCCTTTCAAACCAAGGAAGAACAACGGCATGAAGGTCACGTTAAAGCTAATGGCAATAATCCAGAAGGCCAGCTTGCCTTGACGCTCGTTGAGCCGGAAACCGAACAATTTCGGGAACCAGTAATAGAACCCTGCGATCACCGCGAATACGGTACCTGGAATCAGCACATAGTGGAAATGCGCCACCAGGAACATCGTATTATGGTATTGATAGTCGGCGCTCGCCATCGCCAGCATGACCCCGGTCACCCCACCGATCGTAAAGATCGGAATAAAGGCGAGGGAATACAGCATTGGCGTTGTAAATTCGATGCGCCCTTTTTGCAGCGTAAACAGCCAGTTGAAGATTTTAACCCCGGTTGGAACGGCGATCGCCATCGTCGTAATCGAGAAGATCCCGTTGACCATGACGCCGTGACCCATCGTATAGAAGTGGTGCGCCCATACGATAAAAGATAGCAGCGAAATAACGATCATACTCCATACCATGGATTTATAGCCGTACAAGTTTTTGCGTGAGAACGTCGAAATGACTTCACTGTAAATCCCGAAGGCCGGCAAAATAACGATATAAACCTCCGGATGGCCCCATACCCAGAACAGGTTGGCCCAGAGCATATCCATCCCGCCGTTGGCCATCGTAAAGAACTGCGTACCAAACAGGCGGTCGAACATCATCAGTGCCAGCGCCACGGTTAATACCGGGAACGCAAACAAAATAATGATGTTCGTAATGAGGATCGACCAGGTAAACATCGGCATTTTCATCAACGTCATACCTGGTGCGCGCATTTTCAGGATCGTTACCAGGAAGTTCACTGCGGTCATCAGTGTCCCAATCCCTGCAATTTGAATCGCAATCGAGTAATAGTTGTTACCTACGCTCGGGCTGAACTCAACGCTGGCCAGCGGGAAATACGCCGTCCAACCGGCATCCGGGGAACCCCCGATGACGAAAGAGATATTAAACAACATCGCCCCAGCGAAAAACAGCCAGAAGCTGACGGCATTCAAACGCGGGAATGCTACGTCACGCGCGCCGATTTGCAGCGGGATTACGACGTTCATCAACCCGACAACAAACGGCATCGCCATAAACAGGATCATAATGACCCCGTGTGTCGTAAAAATTTCGTTATAGTGCTGCGCATCCAGCAGCCCGTTCTCCGGTACCGCCAGCTGCGCCCGCATGAGCAGCGCATCCACGCCGCCGCGGAAGAGCATCAGCAGTGCGGAGATGATATACATGATGCCGATCCGCTTGTGGTCGACGGTCGTTAACCATTCGCGCCACAGCCAGCCCCATTTCTTAAAATAGGTTAATCCGATGACGATCGCCAGCGATACAACAACGATGCTGACCATCGCGCCATAGATCATCGGCTCACCCGTGACGAAAAATTCGTCCCATTTCATGTTGAGGTACTCCCTTCCCGTTGATTAGTTATGCGCTTCGTGTCCGCTAGATTCTTCCGTCATGTCCATGTCGGAGTGGTCCATCGTCGAGTGGTCCATCTCCTCGCTTCCGTTCTCGCCGCCATGATTATGGCCGGCGTTCTCCCCTTCCGGTGCAGGACGGAAATCCAGATGGGTCGAGCTGTACGTTTGGCGGCCAACATGCGCGGTCTCCAGCAACTTGTCGAACTCCGACTCGGTCAGCTCAGGAGCGGTGTCCTTCACTTCTTTGACCCATTTGTCATATTCCGAAGGCGCCATGGCCAGCGCTTCAAATTCCATGTGTGCGAAGCCCTCACCGGAGAAGTTCGAGTTCTTACCCATATACGAGCCCTCATGTTCAGCAACGATGTTCAGCGTATTGACCATGTCGCTCATCGCGTATTTCTGTCCCGCCAGTTGCGGAATCCAGAAGCTCGTAATCGGACCGTACGAATACAGCCGGAACTCTACTGGACGGTTCGTTGGAATGTTCACATAGTTAACCGTCTCGATTCCTTCCTCCGGATAGCTAAAATGCCATTTCCAGTTGGAGGAGGCGGCGTAAATCACGAGCGGCTTTTGATCCTCATAGCCTTCCGGCACTTTTTCGACGGCTGACGTACTGCGCACGGTCACAACCGACAGCACCGCGACGATAATGATCGGAATCGTAATCCAAGTAATTTCCAGCCATTTGCTGCCTTCCACATGCGGCGGTTCGTAGTCCGGCGCTGCTTTGGAAGCCCGATATTTCGTTAACATATAGATGTACAGCGTGTAAACGACCAGCAAAATAAAGGCCATCGTTACAATCGAAAAAATGATGACTTGCGATTGGGTCTTGGCCACCGGACCTTTCGGGTCTAACACCGTCAACTGATTACACCCGGTCAGGAGGACAAGAAGGGCTGAAAATAAAGCTAACAGCAACCCTTTCCTTTTCATAGGATACCGATACCCCTTTCTTCATTGTGAACACCATCCCCTAAAGCTATGGGCATGGCTTCGTTCG
This sequence comes from Paenibacillus sp. p3-SID1389, assembly GCF_025151705.1. Lineage (NCBI taxonomy): Bacteria > Bacillati > Bacillota > Bacilli > Caryophanales > Paenibacillaceae > Paenibacillus > Paenibacillus sp. p3-SID1389. The sequence goes on from NZ_JALXVO010000066.1 coordinate 14,601, forward strand.
ATCAGCTACTTTTATGTTAGGAAAGGGGGGATCGAATAACAATTCATATAGAATGTTAATTCTGTAATTTTATTACATTCAATAGTGTGACTTTTATCCTTTACATCACATGAAAAGTTTATTTAAGACGATTTTCGGCCGTTTTCCGGCAAAATCGGCGATTTTGATAATTGTTCACAATGCGGCTGTAGCCTATCAGAGTTCGCAGAATTGTCATAGAAAATCTCCTTTTTGTGATTTTGTTCACAATATTTCGTATTCCAATCGATCTCGCACCCTCGCCTCTCTCCTGGATACAAGAAGAATGTGCGACATTTTCGTGACATTTTGATTGAACATAAACAAAAGAGGCTGCCCCAAAGCAAAAATTCCCTTGTCTTCAGGACAACCTCTTACCTCATGTTTATGCTATTTTTCGTACAGATAGACGAATCAAATGAAGCATGTCCGCTGTAAGTTAATTCTGAACAGAATCTTCGGCCTACAACAACTCTTTACGCAGTTGCTCCGGCGATTTCGGCGACAACAGACCGAACGGAATATCAAAGACCGTTTTCGCCCCGGACTCACCGGCTTGCGACAGCTTGTACGCTGCGCGAGCGTAAGCAACTAGCACGCTGGCCGTAAATTCCGGATTGCTGTCCAGCTTCAGGCTGAACTCGATCAGCTGCGTGCTGTTTGCACCGGTCCGGCCGCTGCGCAATACCATACCGCCGTGCGGCATTGCGGAATGATTCGCCTTCAATTCTTCCTCACTAATGAAGTGAACAATTGTGTCGTAATCCGCAAAATAGTTTGGCATCGACTTGATCTCCTGCTCAATCTTCGCCAGATCCGCCCCTTCCTCCGCAACGACGAAGCATTCGCGCAGGTGTTTTTCACGAGTGGTCAGCATCGGGTTTTCTCCGTTGCGTACGCGTTCTACGGCTGCCTCTACCGGAATGGTGTACTGTTTGCCGTCCTTCACGCCAGGCACACGGCGAATCGCATCGGAATGGCCTTGGCTGACCCCTTTGCCCCAGAACGTATAGTCCTTCCCTTCCGGGAGTACAGCTTCCGCCAGCAAACGGTTCAGCGAGAACAAGCCAGGATCCCATCCGGTCGAAATGACGCTGACCGTTCCTGCTTTCTCCGCTGCTTCATTGACTTTTGCAAAGTATTCTGGAATTCTCGCATGCGTATCAAAGCTATCGACAGTATTAAACATCGCCGCCAATTGCGGCCCTTGCTCCGGCAGATCTGTAGCCGACCCGCCGCACAGGATCATTACGTCGATTTCACCTTTATATTTTTCAATTTCGGAAATATGAACCACGCCGCTAGCGGCTGCCACCTCGTCCGGTTGTCTGCGCGAAAAAATCGCTTTCAATTCAAAGTCAGGATTCTGCTTCAGCGCCATTTCCACGCCCCGTCCCAAATTTCCGTAACCTACGATACCGACATTAATTGTTGCCACTGAATATCCCCCTTCATGATGGTTAAACTCGTCATAACCCATAGACTAACCCCCATTGTAATGGACGCTCCTCATTTTTTGAATAGTTTACATGCAAGGTTAGCGTTTTTGTTTAAACATTCTGCATATTTGTGCAAATTATTTGACGTTTGATGCAAACCCTGGATTGCCAGGCTTCACAGATTAGACACAATTAGATAGAAATTGAGGCACGATATAGCCCATTCTAGTCATACTCAGGCGGAATTAATCCATGTAAAATGGTAATCATTGTGAGGAAGCTCATAGACTATCTGATTTGAGGATGAATTCGATTGAACAGGTTTCTTCGTAAATGGACAGGTTTCGCGGTTATCGCATGTATTATCGTTCTTGTTCTAACACCAGCTTCTGTTTTTGCCCACGCATATGTGGTTTCTTCCAATCCGGCAGCAAACGAGACATTAGACACGTCCCCAGAGATGATCGTCATCGATTTTAATGAACCGATTGAGGCAGGCTTCCATAAACTCGAAGTCATTGGCCCCAATGGAGACGACGTAACCGATGGCGAAGCGGCAATCGATCCCCAGAAGCCTTCTCGGCTGACCGTCTCCCTGCAGTCGGATTTGCCGGAGGGGCTGTATACGGCAAAGTGGAATGTGGTTTCCGGCGACGGTCATGCCATCTCGGGCACAATTCCGTTTCAGATCGGTCATGGTGATCCAGGCGGTGAGAGCGGGCTCCCGATCCATTCAACGACGGATGGCGGCAGCTCGTTTCCAGGATGGAGTCTGCTATTAGTCCGCTGGCTATTTTATGGCGGAATGACAGCCTATCTTGGGGCTGTTGTCTTTCATGCTTGGCTTCTCCCCCGCATGGACAACGCCTGGGGGTCCGAACGGTTGAAGCGGCGCAGCCGTGTCCTATGGCTAAGCGGACTGATCGCCTCCTCCGCCGGCATTCTGCTTAGTTTGCCGCAGCAAACCGCTGACGATGCAGGCGGGGGATGGAAGGAAGCGTTGGATCCGGCACTTTGGCGGCAAACGCTCGTGTATACCACCTTCGGGGAGATTTGGAAGGTTCAGCTCCTATTGCTGGGAGGCTTGCTCTTATGGACGCTGTACCTGCTGCGCGCCAGCAGAAGCAACCGACCGTCTCAGCTTCCTTTGCTTGGGGCTATGCTGCTTGGCTTAGGGCTGCTGCTCTCCAAGGCATTTATCGGGCATGCCGCCACGGCAGACCTGCGAGGACCTGCCATAACGGCGGACTTCCTGCACTTGGCCTCATCGTTGATCTGGTTGGGCGGTGTTGGCGCTTTAGCGTTTTTGCTTCCGGCAGCAACTCAGCCATCCGCTAAAAAAGAAGAGGCCCAGCATTCTGCACCGTCGCAACTTCCCCTGTCTTGGCAGACGGTTCGGCGTTTTTCCATACTCGCCTTCATTATGGTAGCCATCCTGTTACTCTCTGGCGTGTATGGGAGCTTGCTGCACGTGCCAACGCTGTACTCGCTTACGCATACGACGTATGGTCTTGTACTGTTGGCCAAAATTGCCCTGACCCTGATCTGCCTGCTGCTCGGAGGTTGCTCCTTCCTGCGCGGAAGACAGGCAAGAAAGCCGCTGAGCGCCGCCGGCGTATGGACCGAATTGGGGACTGGACTGGCTGTCCTTCTATTGGCTGCTGTCCTGGCGAACTTGCCCACGGCTGCTGCATTCCCCGGTCCCGCTGCTCTGACCCATCAACTGGATGACGGGACAAAGGTCACGATCCACATAACTCCAAACGTCGCAGGCACCAACACCTTTCAGGTGAACGTGCTGGGTCCGGATGGACAACCCCGCAACGATGTGGACCAAGTGACGCTGGAGCTGACGTCAAAGGAGATGGATATGGGCACAATAGAAATCCTCTTCCCCGGCGGCTCCCCTCCCGAGGTGAGCGAATTGATTACGATGGGCGGCCGTTGGAACGTACACGTCCATATTTTGACGAGTTCACTGGACAGTTACGATTACGATACAGAGCTGGTAATAGGAAATCCGTAGAGAGGTTATCAAACTACGATCAAAGGAGATTTAGCCATGTTGAATCCAATATGTAATTTGAAAAAAACGTTTTGGCGTTACGCAGCCGGTTCCGCTATTGTGTGGGTCCTGACTTTCGCTTTCTTCACCGCCACGGCCGGCGCACACGTAACGGTTAAGCCAAGCCAATCCGCCCCGGGAGCCTGGGAAACCTACAGCCTTAAAGTACCTGTTGAAAAAGACGTCAACACGGTGAAAGTCGCGCTAAAGATCCCAGACGGCGTCGCCTTCAAACAGTACCGTCCCTTACCGGACTGGAGCGTAGAACTGACGATCGCGGAAGATGGAACGGTCACGGCCGTCACCTGGACGGCCGAAGGCGCTGGCATCGGCCCCGGCGAGTTCCAGCAGTTTGAATTCGTTGTACAAAATCCCGGCGAACCCGCGGAACTAGCCTGGGATGCCTTCCAATATTACAGCGACGGCAGCGTCGTGGAATGGACCGGCGCGGAAGGTACCGATCGGCCCCATTCGCTGACGGTGGTGAGCGCCGCGGAAGGTGCCGCGGATAGTGCCGGTTCCCACACCGGAGTGGACGCCGGGGCGGGCACCACGGAGGACGCCGGGCATGATCACGGCAGCGCCAATGAAGGTGCTGCAGCCAATACTACGGAATCGAACGGTTCAGACACCGAAGCCTCCTCCGCGCCCCTGTCCAACGACAGTGGCAGTGGTTCCTCGGCCGGCACGACGGCCCTTGTACTTTCGGCTTGCGCGCTGCTCGTATCGCTGGTCGCTTTAGGGCTGGCTTTACGCGCTAGACGCAAGTAAGCCTAATTCAAAAAAACAGCGGGTCTCCCAAACGCTTCGCCGCGCTGGGACCCCCGCTGTTTTTTACATCACAGAGATATCAATTTATTTCATGCCGATGGGCGCCTGATCGAACGGCTCCTTACCTGAGCGCTGCTGCTCCCGGGGGATACCGAAAAGGCAGCACAGCGCCAGCAGCATCCCCGCGGATGCGCTGATGAACAGCGCCGGATAACCAAACACGTCGATCACCCAGCCGAGCAGCGGAGGCGACGTAATCGCGGCCAGGGACGAAACGAAATAATAGATCCCCGTACGCGTCCCGATGCTCTCCTCCCGCCCGGTGGAGACAACCCACGGGTAAGAGTTGATGTTGATGCACGCCCAGAAAATGCCCCCGACAATAAGCAGCAGCCGCAGCCACAGGACGGAATCAACGAAAATCATGACGCCGAAGACAACAAACAATCCGGCAACTCCGGTGGAGATGATCGCTTTTTTCCCATAACGAGCTCCCAGCCAACCGCTTGGCAAAGCAAATAACAGGAACGCAAGCGAGAAGAACGTCAACGAAAAAGAAGCTTCAGCATCGCTCATCCCAATCTGCTTGGTACCATACAACGTGAACAATGCCTCAACGCCTTGATAGGCCACAAACCAGAAGAAGATGGCCCCCAAAATCAGTACCGTCGTCTTGTCAAGCTGGTCCTTGATGCGAATCTGCGGTTTCGGGTTCTCTCCGGCCGCGTTGTTCCCGGCGAACCCCGTCACGAACGCTGCCGCTGGTTCACGGATAACCGTCTTCAGTACGAACAAACAAATTAACATAACAACTCCGGCAAACAGAAACGGCATATACGAGCCGATCCCGTAGAGCTGAGAGCCGATGCCAAAGGCCAGCACTGAGCCGATGCCGCCCATGAAGTTGATAATGCCGTTTGCTTTGGTCCGCTGCGGCTCCGGCGTAATGTCAGGCATAAGTGCAACCGTCGGCGCGCGGAACAAGCTCATCGACAAATTCATTAACACCATGAACAAAACAAGCGTCACAAACCCGGTATGCCAAGGGATCAAAGCCGCAAACACAGCACCTAACGGCATGCCAATCAGCAGATAAGGCATCCGCCGTCCGTATCGGGTATTCGTCTTATCACTGCGGTGTCCAATCCATGGCTGCAATACAATGGCGAAATAATTATCGATCGTCATCATAAACCCGATCATCGCGGCGCTCTTCAAATAGTCGTCCAAAAACAGCGGAACAAACGCATTGTACAGCGCCCAGGTCAAGCTAATGCTAAAAAAACCGAGACCCAGCAGCCATGTTTTTCTCATCCGTACACGCTCCTTATTTCACCAGCAGTTCAGCCAAGCGATCCGGGTAATCGGTAATGATACCGGCCACACCCGCTGCGATCAGCGCCTGCATCAGCTTTGTATCGTTTACCGTAAACGGATGATAAACGACTCCGTTCGCCTTGGCCTCCGCCACCAGCTCTGGCGTCAGCGCGTATTGATAAGCGTGGAGCGCGTCCGCGCCCACCCGCTTCGCATAATCCCACGGTTCATACAGGCCTTCCATGTACAAAATGCCGGTACGGATGTCCGGAGCCAGTTTTTTGCATTCGACCAGAGAATAGTGATTAAAGCTGGAAATGATGATCCGTTCGCTTAAGCCAAAGCGGCGTACCGTATCCAGTACCTTTTGCTCGATGCCCGGGTATAATACGACGCCAGTTTTCAGTTCGAGGTTGACGATGGTATCCGTGTTCCGAACGAGGTCCAGCAACTCCTCCAGCGTTGGAATGCGCTCACCCGCAAACTCCTCGCGGAACCAGGATCCCGCCTCCCGTTGCTTAATTTCGGTCAAAGTCAAATCCTTGATCCACTCCGGCGTTCCCGCCGTCCGTTGCAGCGTCTCGTCATGGATGAGAACCAGTTCTCCGTCGCGCGTCATCTGCACGTCCGTTTCAATACCGGTCGCCCCAAGCTCCAGAGCTTTGGCAAAAGCCAGCATCGTGTTCTCCGGGTAATACCCCGCAGCCCCGCGATGCGCAAAATTAATTAAATCGCTCAAAAGGATCATCCTCCCAGGCATTTATTTAAAATTAATATTAAACATTCCCCTACTATAATCCTGCATTGTTAGGCCTGTATAAAAAAGCACCCCATAGCGAGATCGATAAAGGGATCCTCTCGCTGCGCCTCTTTGCACGA
>NZ_JALXVO010000067.1:0-20349 GCF_025151705.1 Paenibacillus sp. p3-SID1389
TCAGATGTGCGTGTCCATTCCAGCGATCCCTTACCGCCAATTAATCGCAAGTCATCAGAACGCACACCATAAGAAGCCGTTCTTTGCAGCAGCCGCGTAAATCGAAGTGTTAATCGAGCCGCTAATCAAGCTACTAATCGAGATACTAAGAGGCTACTAAGAGGCAATGATAGAAGTGCTAATCGGAATGCTGAAAAACACAAATTAGGAGCCTCCCACCTGACTTTCGTAGCTCAGCTGATCGACCATTCACATGATATCCATACTAATGCGCATTGTGGGGATGTATCCGTACAAGGCGGTGTTGACGTAGTTTATCCATATAATACGTGTTGACGTAGTTTTTATCCGTATAAGGCAATTTGCAATAAGGCTTATTTGCGATAAGGCGTGTTTGCGAAATATGTCCGTACCGGGGTTTTGTCGCAAATTATATCCTGCCCATCGAAGTTCTCGCAGCATCTTTTTTGCTATTGGACGTGTTCCCTTCCTTCTTATTTCCCACGAGCTGATTCAACGGGATAATCATCAAAAAGGGGGCGGCAGAGAGACGATGAACGATGAACGATGAACACTGTTCCCCCTGTCGCATATAACCGTACTTATCGTTTTTCTTGCAACATCTTACTTCTACCGTGCATATTTGCTTCTTTCTCTCACTCACTGCCTGATGCAACGGGATAATCATAGAAAGAGAGCGGAAAAAGTACTATGTTACCCTAGAAAAAAGCGGGCTCCGGGCAGCTTGCCCGGGCCCGCGTTAAGGGTGCCGGTAACTTGGGGGCCGCATTGGCCCGCGTCTATCATCTATGTGTTAATTAAATGCCCGGGATTGGGCTGCGCTTGTGCTCGGTTTTGCGGTAGAAGGCCTCCAGGCGCTCTTGGACGGCCGGATCGATCTGCTTGCCTTCCAGATAATCGCTGTTATCTTCGTAGCTGATTCCGAGCTCCTTCTCGTCTGTTTGCCCTTCCCACAGGCCGGCGGTTGGCGCCTTGTCGATCACGCTTTGCGGCACGCCGAGGCGGACGGCAAGCTGGCGAACCTGGCGTTTGTTCAGCGAGCTGAGCGGCGTAACGTCAACGGCTCCATCGCCCCATTTGGTGTAAAAGCCGGTAATCGCCTCGGACGCATGGTCGGTGCCCACAACGAGCAGGTTCAGCTCAAAAGCCAGCGCATATTGCATGACCATCCGCGTCCGCGCTTTCACGTTACCTTTGCCTTGCGGGCTGAGGTGACGGGATTGCCCGATATTTTTCAAGCCGTGCTCGACTTCGAGGGCAATTTCGTCTACGGCTTCCTCAATATTCGTCTCTACCGTATGCTTAAGTCCAAACGCCTTGGCCACCTCGTAGCTGTGCTCGATGTCCTCCTGCTTCCCGTATGGCTGGAACACGCCCAACGTCATGTACGGTTGGCCGGTTTCCTGCGTCAGCTCGTCCGTCGCCCGTTTACACAAGCCGGTGGTTACTGCGCTGTCAATCCCGCCGCTGATCGCGATTAATAGGCCGGTCGTGCGCGCCGCTTTGACCTGCTCCTTCAAAAAGTCGACCCGCCGGCGAATTTCCTCATCCACGTCAATGACGGGTTTAACCCCAAACCGCTTAATGATTTCCTGCTGCAAACTCATCTAAATCCCTCCACATCCAAGATATAACACCTTATGTAAGTAGTATGCCCTAAATCGAAAAACGCCCCGAACCATCCAGACAGGCTGGATGGCGGGGCGAAAGCAACTGTCAGATCAGCGGCCATTCGTCGGCTGCAGATTGCGTCGCTGGATCAGCTTAAGGATCGTCTGTCGCCAGGTCGGCAGGCAGATTAGATGCTGCTTCATCCGCTGGCGGAACGGCTGGCTGCTACAAGGTCAGCTGGCTGATCCGCTGCTGCTATCAATCGGAGATCGCTACAGCTTACCGGCAGAAGCGGTCAAACGCGCTGGTCAGATCAGCGGCGATTTCTTCAGCCGAACGGTCTTCAATTTGGTGGCGTTCGATGAAATGGACGAGCTCGCCGTCCTTCATCAATGCGATCGAAGGCGAAGAAGGCGGATACGGTGCGAAGTATTCGCGTGCTTTCGCCGTTGCTTCTTTATCTTGACCCGCAAACACGGTAAACAGGTGGTCCGGTGTCACGTCATGCTGCAACGCCTTCGCTACGCCCGGGCGGCATTGTCCCGCTGCGCATCCGCAGACGGAATTGACAACGACCAGCGCAGTCCCTTTCGCGTTTGGCAGCTTCTCTTCTACTTCCTCCGGCGTACGCAGCTCTTGAATCCCCAGCACGGTTAATTCGTCTCTCATCGGTTGTACCATGTCTCTCATATATTGGTCAAATGACATCGACATTACCCATCACTCCTTATGCATAATCACATGGCTCTATTTTGAGCTCTCGCAATCGCCTCGCTCTTAGCCAGATTAATTTAATTATACATTCATAGGGAAGGAAAGCAACTCTGCCTATCGACGTCAAATGGCCCAACCCCGGCTTAGGAGAGTGGAAAAAGAACGGTAAAAGTTGTGCCTTGACCCTCTGTCGAATCGACGGTAATTTTGCCACCGTGGCGTTCGACGATGCTAAGGCATAACGCCAGCCCCAGCCCTGTTCCCTTCGCTTTTGTCGTGAAAAATGGCTCGAACAGCTTCTCACGTTGCCCGGAAGGAATCCCGGGTCCTGTATCGCTGACCACCAGCAGTCCACCCTGATCGGTCACTCTGGTCTCAAGCGTAAGCTGCCCTTTCTCAGCCATCGCCTCCATCGCATTACGCGACAGATTTAAGATCAGCTGTTTAATCTCCTTGGCATTCAGCAACAATTCCGGCATGGAATCATCCAGCTTGACCTCGATCGTTTGGCCGCGAAGGTTCGCATCTGCCCAAAGCAACGGCGTCAGCTCCTTGATGATGTCGTGGAGATGGCATTTCTCACTTTCAACTGGACGATTCTGCGCCAGGGAAAGAAAATCATTGATGATGCCATTGGCCCGATCGAGCTCCTCCATCACGATCCGGTAATAATGATCAAGCGTTGGCGGGCTCTTCTCCCGCATGAGCTGCAGAAAGCCCCGCACCACCGCCATCGGATTGCGGATTTCGTGCGTGATCCCGGCAGCCATCTGACCCACCAGACTCAGCCGCTCCACATGGTTCAGCTCCATCCGCAGCGTTTCCAGTTCGGTGATATCCTGAACGATAGCTACCGCACCGATCACTTCGTTGGATTTGCTTTTTTGAATCGGAGACGTACTGGTAAAATAAATATGATTATCCGCTTTGATTAAGTCGGTCACTTTCGTTTGCCCTTCGAGCGACTGCTCGACTCGGGAGGCGATGGACTCAATCGGCACGCCGCTGAGCACATCGCTCAACCGGCGCAGCAGCAGATCCTCGCGTCGCGATTCGTTCGGCTCTTTTTGGTACGTCCGATAGAGTTGGAGAAACGTTTCATTTATCGATATAATATAACCTTGTTGATCCAGCAGTACGATACCTAGCGGAGCGGCGTCCATCATTTGCTGAAGCTTCTCCGCTTCGCGGAAGTATTCGCGCGACAGCTGCATCACTTGGCCGCGCAGCTTCTCCTTCTCCAAGGTGCTTTCGATCATGTAAACGAACAAGCTGCCGACCAGCATCGTCACTAACACATTAATGAATCCATTCGTTATAGCGTTGAGGTCTGAATGGAATGATAGGCTTCCGGTCAAAAATGGAGACATACCTATCATCGTCTCCCCGCCCATAAAGTAGAGAGAGAGGATGGCTACTTTGCCCTGGCGACCGGTTCTTTTGAAATAGCGGGAAGTGAGCAGAACAAAAGGATACAGGAGAATTCCCGTCTCCATGATAAACCCGATAAGGGTGTAATTTACTGCAAACAGAGGATGAAGGATGATCTGCAGCAGAGCCAAAGTAACCCCGTCCCGGAGCCGACCATACAGCATGAGAGCAAACAGGGGCAATATCCCGAAATTTAAAGGGGAAACTTCCCATAACCGCGAGGCAAAAATATCGCAAAGCAACATGCTGGTGAAGCAGGTATACATTAAGCCTACGGCATAGGGATGTCCCTCGGCGCTACGGTTGTTGTGAGGCCAGCAGCAATTTGTTTTCTCAAACGTCAACGGAAACAGAAAAGCAGGCAAACTGGCGATCAGCACTTGAAGCAGGATCTCTTTAACAACATCCACGTTCTCCCTCCTCTGGCGGAAGAATACAAAAATACGACTCTAGTTTCGATTAAATCATAGCCGACAAAGTTTTACAATAATTCATGGTTTATAAAATAGTAAGAATAGTACAAATAGAGAGGATATTACATGAAAAAAGCAGATGTCATCGTCATCGGCGGCGGCCCCTCCGGGCTGATGGCCGCCATTGCGGCAAGTGAGCAGGGTTCTAAAGTTCTTTTATTGGACAAGGGAGACAAGTTAGGACGTAAATTGGGCATCTCCGGCGGCGGAAGATGTAATGTCACCAATGCCAAGGAGCTGGACGAGCTCATCCAGTTTATCCCCGGAAACGGCCGTTTCCTCTACAGCGCTTTAACCACGTTCGGCAATAAGGATATTATCGCTTTCTTTGAAGGACTCGGGATTAGGCTCAAAGAAGAAGACAACGGGAGGATGTTCCCTGTCTCCGATAAAGCCAAGACCGTGGTAGATGCGCTGATCAACAAAGTACGCTCCCAAGGTGTTCAAATCCGGGTAAATAGCCCCGTAGCGGAAGTTCTTTACGACAATGGTCGAACCGTCGGCGTCAAGCTGAAAACCGGAGAAGTGCTGGAGAGCCATGCGGTGATTGTCGCTGTTGGAGGGAAATCCGTCCCGCAAACCGGGTCGACCGGTGACGGATATGCCTGGGCAGAGAAAGCCGGCCACACGATTACTGAACTTTTTCCAACAGAAGTTCCGCTCACTTCGAATGAACCTTTTATTCAAAGCAAGGAGCTGCAAGGGCTGTCCTTAAGAAACGTATCCCTTTCCGTATGGAATCCTAAGGGGAAGAAGCTGATCGAGCATCATGGCGACATGCTGTTTACGCACTTCGGGATTTCAGGACCAATTGCTTTACGGTGCAGTCAGTTCGTTGTCAAAGCTCTAAAGCAGTTCGGCACGGGGAATATTGAAGTTTCCGTTGACTTTACTCCCGATAAAAGCAAGGATGAAGTCTACAACGAAACGCTGAAGCTTGCTGAACAAGATCCCAAAAAGTCAATTAAAAACGTATTAAGAGCGTATTTGCCTGAGAAAATCATTCCAATCCTGCTGCAAAAAGCCGAATTAGATCCTCACCTGACTTACGCTCACATTCCGAAGCAAAAGTGGCTGCAATTCGCCCAGTTGGTTAAGCGTTTCCCGATTCGGGTCTACGGTACGTTATCGATTGAAGAAGCTTTTGTAACGGGCGGCGGCGTGAATATAAAGGAAATCGATCCTAAAACAATGCAATCGAAGCTGATGCCAGGACTTTATTTCTGCGGCGAAATTCTGGACGTACACGGCTATACCGGCGGATACAACATTACTGCTGCTTTCGCCACGGGGTATACCGCCGGCCGCAACGCAGCGCTGAGTATAGGGCGTTAACCGACCGGAACAACGAAAAAGGGACGCTGCGGGGTTTATCCCGCCTGCGTCCCGTTTGCCATCATTTAGACAGTTGTTCATCTAATCTTTCTGCCAGTTCGATGCGGCGAGCCGGCCTCAACGGCCGGCAGCTTCGTGTTGTACAGGTCCCGTGGATTCCCGGACGATCAGCTTGGGTTCCATAACGATTCGTTGTTTGATGTCGTCGCTCCCTTCGTCCGGCGAAGAGAGAAGCAAGCCAAAGGCCAGCTTCGCCATTTCGTCCGTCGGCTGGTCAATCGTGGTCAGCGTCGGGTTCGTGACCGTTGACAAAATCGTGTTGTCGAAGCCGATGATCGACAGCTGCTCCGGGACGCGGACGCCGCATTCCCTAGCCGCCTGCAACGCGCCGATCGCCAGCATATCGTTGCAGCAGAAGATGGCTGTCGGCGGATTGGGCCCGCGAAGCAGCATCGTCGTCGCCCGCTTGCCGTCCTTGATCGTGGATTGGCAGGCAACAATCCGCTCGTCGTCCAGCGTCTTGCCGGCCTCGAACAGCGCAAATCGGAACCCTCTCACGCGCTCCTTACTGCTGCTGAACTTAGCGTTCTCCGACAAGATCGCAACGTTCTCGTGCCCGAGCTGTAGAAGATGACCCGCCGCCAGCGAACCGCCTTTAAAGTCGTCCGTCAATACACGATGCACAGTGATATCCGGCGTCTCCCGGGCGATCATCACGATCGGAACGGAATTTTCGGACAGTTGCGCAATAATGTTGGCATTTTCAGCGCCGGTGCCGATCAGCAGGCCATCCACGCTTTTTTGTTCCAGAAGCTTGATGTATTTCTCGATGCGTTCGTCGTTATTATCCGTGCTGCATACAATGACGCTGTACCCTTCCTCATGGGCCATATCTTCCACAGCCCGGGCGATTTCGGAGAAGAACGGGTTCGACACATCGGGAATCAGCAGTCCCAGCGTATACGTCTTCTTCCCCATCAAAGCGGATGCGATGACGCTTGGCTTGTATTGAAGTCGGTCCATCACCTTAAAGATTTCTTCCCGCTTCTTCTTGCCCACGTTGCCTTTGCCGTTAATGACGTTGGAGACGGTCGCAATCGACACGCCCGCTTCCTTGGCAACGTCGTAAATCGTAGTCCCTTTCATAAACAACCTCATTCATTATCGGATAGTAGTCCGAGCGTTACCGCTCTCTATTGTGCTATTATCCGATGATTTATTTGCCTTTGCAAATGTTCAATCGGGTTGAGTCTTGCGCATGCCTGCCGGTTCGAGCGTCCATGCGTGGTCCGGGTCGTTGCGGATCTTCCAGGTGCGGACGGGACCGGCCATGACGTTGAGATAATAGACGTCGTAACCCGGAGGCGCAGACACCGGATGATAGCCCTTTGGCACGAGCACCGTCTCCCCATCCTTTATCGCCAGCGTTGAATCAAGCGAGCCGTCGTCCGTATACACGCGCTGAACGGCAAAACCTTGCGGCGGGTTCACCCGGTAATAATACGTCTCCTCCAGCAACGTTTCATCGGGCAGGGCATCCTGATCATGCTTGTGCGGGGGATAGCTGGACCAATGCCCCGGAGGCGTAAACACCTCGACAACGAGCAAGCTGTCCGCAGGCTTCTGTTCCGGCAAAATATGGTGAATATATCGCTGCGTCACCCCTTCTCCCCGGACTTCGCTGTCCATATCCTCTGGCCCGATCAGGCGAGCCGGATGGCCGCCATTCCGATCCGGCGCATGGCAGACCGCCAGCTCCAACTCGGTCACCGCTTCAATTTCGTACCGATTGCCGCCCGGCACATAGACCGCATACGGGGGAATGCGTTCAAATACGCTCATCCGCTCGCCAACCGCCTCCCACCGGGTCTCTGCCGTTGATACGTGGGCCTTCCCTTCCAAAATCACCAGGCAGTATTCCCGATCCTCTGTACTCCGTTCGATTTTCTCCCCAGGCTTCAGCCGGTACACGTCAAAGCCGACATAGCTCCAACCGGCGGATTCCGGCGTCACCGACAGCAGCGGGAGCTCGCCCGACGCTCCCTTGTCAGGACGAACGATTAGATTTGGCATTTTCTCATCTCCCTTCGCGTTCAGCATGGATCGATCCGGCCACATCCAGCTCTGACAGCTTGACGATCCGCCGTTCCTGAAGCGACAGCTTCGCTGCCCGAGCGATCCGCTCCGCCTGCAAGCCGTCCTCACCGTCAACCGGAACCGGTGTGCCGCTTAACACGCAGTCAATAAATTGCTGCGTCTCCAGGATGTACGCCTCGTTATAGCGCTCGAGGAAGAAGTATAACGGCTTATCGCTCTGCACGCCTGACGACGTGCTAAGCGCCACCGTGTTGGCGTAGTCGTTGTCGGCGTATGCCGCGCCAAGCGAGCCAAACGCTTCCGCACGCTGGTCATAACCGTACGCCGCTTGACGGCTGCAATCGATCACGCCCAACGCGCCGTTAGCAAAGCGCAGCGTCACGATCGCCGTATCCACATCGTCGTATTTCGCAAAAGCGGGATCGATCAGCACCCCGCCGTGCGCGGACACTTCCACCACCTCGCTGCCGGACAAATAGCGCGCCATGTCGAAGTCATGGATCATCATGTCCATGAAGATGCCGCCGGATACCGCGATGTAGGCTTCCGGAGGTGGACTCGGATCGCGGGACGTAATTTTAATAAGATGTACGTCACCGATTGCCCCCGACTCGACATGCTCGCGGACGCGGCGGAAATTGTGATCGAACCGGCGGTTGAAGCCCACCTGCAGCTTCACGCCGGCACGGCGCACCTCCTCCAGCGCCTCCTCCGTCTGACGGATATCCATGCTGATTGGCTTTTCACAAAAAATATGCTTACCGTTTCTTGCAGCGCTCTTGATGAGCGGAACATGGCTGTCTGTGGACGAGCAGATGAATACCGCATCGATGTCAGGATGATGAATCATCGCGTCGCTGTCGTTCGTGACGAGCGGAATCTCCCTCTCCCGTGCCCACTTCTCCAATTCGGCGTCCGCATACAAGTCGCTGATCGCGATGACCTCTGCTTGCGGCAGTCTTTTGAGATTACCCACGTGAATTTTGCCGATTCTCCCGGCGCCGATGACGCCGATTCTTAATTTATCCATGTCGTTCCTCCCACTTAACTTCAGCTTGGTTACAACCAGCGAGCGGTCACCATTTTTTTGCGCGTATAAAATTCGACCCCGTCTGTGCCGTTCGCATGCAAGTCGCCGTAGAACGACTTCTTGTAACCGGAGAACGGGAAGAACGCCATTGGTGCAGGCACGCCCAAATTAATGCCCAGCATCCCAGCGTCAATGGTCTCCCGGAAGGTCCGAACGTTGGCGCCGCTGCTCGTGAACAGACAAGCCCCGTTCGCGAATTCCGAGCGGTTGGCGAGTTCGATCGCTTCCTCCAACGTCTTCGCCCGCATGACCGACAACACCGGCGCAAAAATCTCATCTCTGCCGATCGCCATCTCGCCATTCACCTGATCAAAGATCGTTGGCCCGAGGAAAAAGCCTTCGCCGCTTGCCGCCGCATCTTCGCGGCCATCCCGAACGAGCACGGCGCCTTCGGTAATGCCGCTTTCGATGTAGCGAATCGTCCGTTCCTTGTGCGACTGCCGGATAACCGGGCCAAGGAGCACGCCTTCGTCGAGACCGTTGCCGATCTTGATCCTGTCCGCAGCTTCAGACAGTCTGGCGACAAGTTCGTCCGCGATGTCGCCAACGGCAACGACAACGGCGCAAGCCATGCAGCGCTCGCCAGCAGAGCCAAACGCCGCGCTGATAATCTCCTTGACGGCAAGGTCAAGATCCGCGTCCGGCATTACGATCGTATAGTTTTTGGCCCCAGCCAATGCCTGAACGCGTTTGCCGTTGGCCGCACCGGTCTTGTACACGTATTCCGCCACCGGTTGTGAGCCAACAAACGAGATCGCCTTGACGCCGGGATGCTGCAGCAAGCCGTTTACAACATCATGCGCACCGTGTACGACGTTCAGCACGCCAGGCGGCAGGCCAGCCTCATGGAACAGTTCAGCCAGCCGGTTCGCCAGCAGCGGCGTCCGCTCGGACGGCTTGAGCACAAACGTATTGCCGCACGCAATCGCCAGCGGGAACATCCAGCAAGGCACCATCATCGGAAAATTAAACGGCGTGATGCCACCGACAACTCCGAGCGGGTAGCGGTACATGCCGGATTCCAGGTTCGAGGCAATATCCGGCAGCTGCTTCCCCATCATCAGCGAAGGTACACCTGCGGCGAATTCGACGCATTCGATGCCGCGCAGCACTTCGCCGTGCGCCTCGTTAAAGCTTTTGCCGTTCTCTTGCGTAATCAGGCGGGCTAATTCATCCCAATGCTCCACAAGCAGCTGCTGGTACTTAAACAACACCCGTGCACGGCGCGGAACCGGTGTCCGGCTCCATGCGGTAAAAGCTTCGGCCGCAGCCGAAACCGCCTGATCCACCTCAGCCTGCGTAGACAACGGCACCTTCGCCAATACTTCGCCTGTTGCCGGGTTGTAGACATCCTCCGTTAGTTCGGATGCGGACTTAACCCATTGTCCGCCGATCCAGTTGTTTAGCGTCGTTGAGTTCATAGCGCATGTTCTCCCCGTTTCTATAGGCCGGCCCACTTGCCTCTCAAGTTAACCGGCTGTAATCTCCCCGCGCTCGCAGCGCTGAATATAGTCCTCCACCGCTTTGGCAGTGGGCATCGCGTCCGAACAGCTGTGACTCGAAATCACAATACTTGCTGCCGCCCCGCCAAAAGCCATGCTCCGGGCGACATCCCACCCGGACATTAGTCCGTGAAGGAAGCCGGAAGCATAGGCATCGCCGGCCCCAAACGTCTTGATGACCTTTGCTGGATACGACGGAGCGCGATGCTCCAGGCCATCCTCCGTATAGGCGATGGACCCCTCCTTGCCATGCTTGATGACGACGAGCTTCGCACCGCGATCGAACCACTTGGCAGCGGTGTACCGGTCACTGCGGTCGGAATTCTGCTCGAATCGCTCCATGCTGTCGAATTCCTCGCGCGTCCCGAGGATGATGTCGCTTTTCTCCGCTACAAGGTGGCAGTACACCGCCGTTTCCTCCGGCGATTTCCAGGTATAAGGCCGATAGTCGATATCAAAAGCGACCGGAGTCCCGTGAGCCCGGGCATACTCCAGGGCGACGAATACCGCCTCCCGAGACGGACTTGCGGCCAGTGCTGTACCCGAGATCAAGAGCGCTCTGCTCTCCGCAATCAGCGATTCATTCACCTCCAGCGGGCCAAGCTTCAGATCGGCCACATTATCCCGATACATCAGGATGCTGCAATCCGTAGGGCTCTTGATTTCCGTGAACGCAAGCCCGGTGACCGCGCCGGTGTGGTCCGTCGAGACGCCGCTGTCGTCGATGCCGTTATCGCGCAGGTACGTTCGAATAAATCGGCCCATCTGATCGTCGGCCAATTTACCGATGAAGGCGACGCGCCGGCCGAGCCGGCTCATGCCGATGGCAATATTCGCGGGCGAACCCCCAACATACTTGGTGAACGTCACCGTCTGCTCCATCGGGCGGTTAATTTCGTTCGCGTTAAGGTCAATACATAGCCGTCCAAGCGCCGTGAGGTCAAACCTCCGGTTCTCCGGGAACAGCGAAACCAACGTTGTCATGAAGGGTCCCCTCCTTCAGCCGGAATCAGCGAGTGCAGATAGGCAAGCGCCTTCGCTGCATATTCCCGCGGCGGATGCTCCGCCGGATCCTGCTCGCCCTCAAGCATGGCCCAACCGCTGTAACCGCGGCTGATCAGCTCAGCGATGATCGGCCCAAAATCGATGCAGCCGTCGCCCGGAACCGTGAATACGCCTTCACGAATGCAGGTGATGAAGTCGGAGCCGGCTTCTTTTAGCTTACGCAGCCTGTCGTCGCGCACGTCCTTCAGATGAACGTAGGCGATGCGGTCGTAATGCTTGCGGAGCACTGTCAGCGGGTCCGCCCCGCCGTACAGCGCGTGCCCGGTATCAAACAGCAGCCACACCGATTCCGGATCGGTCAGCTCCATCAGCTTGTCGATCTCATCGGGCCCTTCGATGACCGTGCCGCCATGGTGGTGGTAGGTCAGCTTCAGCCCGTACTCGCGGGCGATGCGGCCGGCAGCGTTAAGACCTTCAGCCAAGCTGCTCCATCCCGCATCGTCCAAAGAAATAACGTTCCGCTCGTTTGGCGTTCGTCGCGGATCAAAGTGCAGTGAACCGCCAACTTCACACGTGCTTATCACCTCAGCCCCCATCTCTTTCAGAAACTTTACATGCTTCCGGTATGCCTCCAGTTCCTGCTCCCGATAAGCCGGATCAGAGAAGAGCACCGACTTCCATTGCGAGACCAGTTGGATGCCGCGTTTGGACAACTCCTGCTTCAGCACGCCGATCTCGGTTGGATATTTTCTCCCCATCTCCGTTCCCGTCAGGCCCAGCGCTTGGATATCATCCAGGATTTGTTCGTACGTCGTGTCCGCTCCATGCTCCTTGACGTCTTCCCCCACCCAATTAATCGGATGCGCCCCTAAGCGAAAAGAAAAACCTCTCATCCTCATCCCTCCCCGTTGCCGGTTTCGATTAATAAGCTCTTGCCTGCCGAATGCGCTCGTTCATGGCTTCGTGGGCCTTAACAACCCGCTCGCCCGTCGAGACGGCGGGGACGCCGACGTTCCACCAGGACTCGTAGCCCTCCGTGTTGGTGCCCGGCAGCACCGCGATCTCGATCAGCGTCGTCCGCGTCTCTGCCTGGGCCAGGCGAAGCGCCTCGCGCAGCTCCTCCGTGTTCGCTGCCTTATACGAAGCTGCACCAAGACTGCGGGCGTGCGCGGCGAAGTCGATGGGAAGCACCTCGCCCGTGTAGCGGCCTGTGCCGCCCTCCCGATAACGGAATTCGTTGCCAAATCCGTCGCTTCCATGCTCGCGCTGCAAGTTGTGAATACATTGGAAGCCGTGGTTATTAAACAGCAGGACCGTGATTTTCCGCCCTTCCTGCAAGCTGGTGAGCAGCTCGGAGTGAAGCATCAAATAGCTGCCATCCCCGACCAAGGCGTATACGTCCCGCTGCGGCGCCGCCAGCGAGACCCCAAAGGCGCCGCTCACTTCATAGCCCATACAGGAGAAGCCGTATTCCATATGGTAGGTATCCGGCCGGGACGTCCGCCACAGCCGCTGCAGGTCGCCGGGCAGACTGCCCGCTGCGCATACGATAACCGCTTCGTCGCCGATCGTCTTATTGATCACCCCAAGCGCACGTGTCTGCGCAAGCCCGTCTTCGCGTTCCAGCCCATATAACCGGTCGACCTCCCGATCCCACTCGGCCTTGAGCGCTTCGATCTCCGTTTCGCCGTAAGCTGACGCATACCCCGCCGCCGCCAAAATTTCCGCAAGCGCCGGCAGCGTTGCCTTCGCATCTCCCGCAAGCGGGATCCCGTCCAGCTTGACGCCGTCCAGCCGGCTGACGTTCACATTCACAAACAGCGCGTCTTCCCGGTACGCCGACTTGGATGCGGTCGTAAAGTCGGAATACCGCGTACCGACGCCGATGACGAGATCGGCCTGATGGGCGAGCCGATTCGCCGCGAGGCCGCCGGTGACTCCAATGCCGCCGACATTAAGCGGATGGTTCCAAGGCAGGACGCCTTTGCCCGCCTGCGTCTCCGCCACCGGAATGCCAAAGCGCTCGGCGAATGCCGCCAGCTCAGCCTCCGCCCAAGAATAACGCACGCCGCCGCCTGCAACGATGATCGGACGGCGCTTGGCTGAGATGGCTTCCGCCGCCCGACGGAGCGCCTCCTCAGACGGACGATGCCGCTCAATGACATGCACCCGCTTGTCAAAAAACGCCTCCGGGTAATCATAAGCCTCTGCCTGAACATCCTGCGGAAGCGCAAGCGTCACCGCCCCCGTCTCTGCCGGGTCCGTCAGCACGCGCATCGCGTTCAGCGCTGCGGTCATCAACTGCTCCGGACGAACGATGCGATCCCAATACTTGCTTACCGGCTTGAAGCAATCCGTCGCCGCGATCGTGTAGTCGTGGCCGGCTTCCAGTTGCTGCAGCACCGGATCAGGCTGCCGTGAGGCGAAGTTGTCGCCGGGCAATAGCAGCAGCGGGATACGATTGACCGTTGCCGTCCCGGCTGCGGTCACCATGTTCAGCGCGCCAGGACCTATCGAGGTCGTGCACGCGTAGATGCGCCGGCGCCGCGATTGCTTCGCAAACGCGATCGCCGCATGGGCCATGCCTTGCTCGTTCTTGCCTTGCACGTATACTAGCTTGCCTGGGCTTCGTTCCAGCGCCTCCCCGATGCCCGTTACATTGCCATGGCCAAAGATGCCCATGACCCCAGCCACGAACTTCGTCTCGACACCGTCGACGGATACGTATTGATTGTCCAGAAACCTTAACAACGCTTGTGCCATTGTAAGCCGGATCGTCCGCATTTTGCCCTCCCACTTTTCATTAATCGCTTAAAAATACAACGCTTTCAATTTATCGTAAACTTCTATGTTCAAATTAAGTGAAGCGCTTAATTAACTTTTTACTATAAATTTGCAGTGAGCGCAATCATTTTTTGGGGCTTGGGTAGATCTCGACAAAGGTTTAGAAAAATCGGGAATTCTCAATTTCTCGGTCGAAACGGCGGTTTTTGAGACGAGCGCGGACAAACAAAAAAATAAAACAACCCGGCGTCAGAATTACAATACCAGGTTGTTTTTCGCGGATCTAGTAAAGCGCTTTATGACCTATCCTATGATTTAAATGGGGGCTACCCTCGCCTACGATCTCCATCGTCTGAAGGATAAGCCCATTTCACGGGAGAAGCCGCCAAGCCATCTGGCGAGCAATACGCCCGTGGATGCCTTAGACGCCATCGTTGTCATAGATGTTTTGCTGCGGGCGGCCAGCCCCAAATGCTCCCATAACGTCAGCGTATCGTAAAATACCGGCTGCTCCGGAATATAAGCATAATGGTTCGCCCCGCCATGAAATGTCACCTCGGCGTCCGCAAACGGCAGCAGGACAATCGCCTTCAGCGTGGTGCTCTTCCCCGCTCCGTTAAGCCCGATCAGCCCGGTAAGAACACCGGGCTTCACTTCGAGCGAAATTTGTTTGATGGCGGCCATCCCTGACTCGTATCCCGCCTGATGAATATTCACTTCCGTTCCATTACGCCTCCACAGCTCCCACAGTCTCCACTGCCGGTACAGCTGCGGCGCGGTCCCGCTTCATAATGGCCGGGGCAATCGACAAGAGCAGGAAGCCGATGACGGCCATCAGGCTGCCCGATACAATGAAGGCGGGTTCCGGCCCAAAGGCGGTCACCAGCGAGCCGCCAAACAACGGTCCGATCAGCGTTGCGGTCGAGGTCAAGCTCGATACCGTTCCAAAAACGCGCCCGGTCACCGCTTCCGGGGTCCGCTGCTGCAGCGTGACCTGGAACGGGATAAACGTCATCCCCGCGCCTAATCCGGCGAATGCGAACAATGCCAGCATCAACGCCATGACTCCGTCGGTAAACGTGACCCGGCTCACGATAAAGCCTGCTGCCGCGAACACCAACCCCAGCATGGCTCCGCCGATCCCCATTTTATACAGCGGAGTGATCTTGAGGCGCTGCGTGAGCCACGCCGCAGTTAAGGTGCCTACCCCGCTAAACGTAATGCACCACCCCAGCAAGTCATCGGGCACCCCAGGGATCTCCCGGAACAAAACCACGGCTTGCGAATCGGCGATCTGCAGAACGAGCAAACACGCGCACAGGATCAATGTGGCAATGGCAAGCAGCGGAATTCCGCCGATGATTTTGATGCCGGCCGCCATTTCTGCCCAAAACCCCCGCTTCTGTTTCCCGGATGCCGCTGATTCCCCGGCTTCCCCTTCCGCCGGTTTCGACAATGCTGCAACGCTCCGCAACTTGCCCGGCACCTTGGTTAACAAGAGCGCCGAAACGAGAAAGGTTCCCGCATCCACCACAAAACATACGGTTACGCTAAATGCCGCCGTCAGCATCCCGCCCAGAGCCGGACCGATAATTTTGGTGCCCTGTTCAATGATCGCACTGTAGGAAACGGCCTGTTCCAACTGCTCATGCGGTACAATCTCTTTAATTTTCCCGTTCTTGGCCGGGGAGAAGATGACGTCCAAGATTCCCTTGAAGATTAACAGGACGTACACCTGCCAGATCTCCGTTACGAACACGAAGCCGAGCAGCACCCCAAACCGCACAAGGTCGGAGAAGACCATCAGCTTTTTGCGTTCAAATCGGTCCGCCAGCATGCCCGCCAACGGTCCGCCCAACAATACCGGCAACACCATACAAAGCGAGACCATTGTAATTTCCCAAGGCGTGGCCTGCCATTTCAAGCCAACCATCGTCAGCAAGGCGAGCAAATACAACCAGTCGCCGATGTTGGATACCAACTGCGCCGATAACAGCGCTAAATAAGCACGATTTCGCAAGAGGCCGGAAGTTTCCCGGCTGGCCAAACCTTTCCCCAATCTTCTCATCTTCGACATCCCCTACTCCGCTTTGATTTATGAAGTTATCTTAATGAAACGGAAGGGGGATTCCATCCGTCTCGGGGCCGATTCCGTCCCTGCGCCGCAGAATGAAATTTTTGTGGTCCTAAGGCAGAGAGAATTACATTTATTTCCATACAAAAAAGACGCAAATTGTGATAAATTATATTTTTTTTAAATCTAAGGTGGTTTAAGATTACAAGTACTCGATCAAGTTCAAAGATTCACAAATATAAAATAAGGGCGGGATGCACATGATGACCACCGAACAACGCGGAACGGATTTGTCACTGCATTTGTACCGGGTTTTTGCCAAATCATTTAAGAGCGTCAACGAGCATGCGGTCATGGGGAGCAAAATCCAAGGATTTAATCCTACGGCCTTTGCCGTTCTGGAGGTCCTGTATTACAAAGGCTCTCAGCCGATTCAACAAATCGGCGCGAAGCTGCTGCTGCAAAGCGGGAACGTGACGTATGTGATCGATAAGCTGGAAGCGGCCGGCTTGCTGCACCGAACGCCTTGCCCGCGCGACCGTCGTGTAATTTATGCCAATCTGACACCTAAAGGCAAAGAGCTGATGGACCGGCTGTATCCGGAGTATGCGGAGCGGATTGACCACGCGCTGAGCGGGCTGACGGATGAGGAGAAGAAGGTCATGATCGAATTGCTGAAGAAAATGGGCCGTGAAGCCGAGAAGCTTGCCCCGTTGCTGCGGAAATAAAACAAATAGGCTGTTTCCATGGCTCATCGGCATGATGAACCTGGACACAGCCTACTTCGGGAAATCCGTGAGAATTCCCTTACCGTGAGAATTCCCTTACATAGAATAGAGTGATGAAATCACCTTATCTCAGGACCATGAGCCCGATAAGGTGATTTTTTATGGAATGCTCCAAACCCTAATGGGTCGGATCCATATCCTTGTTGTGGTCGCGGTTGTTAATGTCGCGGTGCCGGCGGTCATTCACCTTTTGCTGCATCTGCTGGGCTTGGTGTGCGTTGACCGGGGTCCGGTCCAGATCCTCTACGACATTCGTCAAATTTTTATCGATTCCCGATTTGCTTCGTGCCATCGCATAGGTCCTCGCTTTCTCGTTGTTAAGGGTTCGTCAGCGGCGCCAAAGCTTGCGCGCATTCATGAATATGACGGACATAGTCTCCGGTTAACTCCTGAATTTCCTGGCTGTTCTCCGCAATGGCCTGCCCATCCCGCTCCACATCTACCAGCTCGACACGAACCTCGCGCGGGTCCATATAAGAGCATTGAAAATCGAAGGAATAAAGCTGATGTCCCGCCGCATTGATATGAATCCGCAGCCCCTGGGGGTCCGCCCCATCAGCTTGCACCTGTACGGAGTCTCCCGGGTTCAAGTATTCCGGCAGCTGCTTCTGCCAAGCGTTGACGAGCGTGTGTTGGTCAACGTTCATGACCTTGTTCATAGTTACACCTCCCCTTTTCTGTTAAGGTGCGGAGAGGCAGGCTTTTTTATACCGTTTGATGCAAAAGAGACTGTAGACCGCGGCTACCCAAGGTCCGCCAAAAAGCAAAACGGGCCGTCCCATGAAGGGACCGCCCGCTGTAACCCCATATGAAGTTAAGCTCTATCTATAGAGGGCTCGCCCGCCTCGACGTCCTCCTCCTGCTCCGGTGCCTGGTTACGCAGCCCGAAAGCGCATAGGATGCCAACGATGCCAAGCACAGCCATCACGATAAACAGCGTATGCAGGCTTTGTGCCAGTACATCCTTTAGCTCACTCCATAGCTTGGGGGCGAGCAAGTGGACTTTTTCCGGAGACAGCAGCTGATCGATATCATCCTGAGAGATCGGGATCCCTGCCGCCGTGCCATTCTTCGTCTGGGCAACAATCTGCAGATTAATCAAGGTACCAAAGGCGGTGACCCCAATCGTCTGCCCAATCGATTTGACGAAGGAATTTAGCGCCGTAGAGGCGCCGCGCAGGTTATAACCAACGGAGGATTGGGAGATGATCGTAAATACGGTAAACGAAAAACCAAACCCGATCCCGTACAGCGCGTTATAAATCAACAGCGGCCAGATCGGTGTTCCGCCTTGGATCGTAGCCAATCCTAACGCACCGAGGGCGATGATCACCATTCCGATCAGCGAAGTGTTACGGGAGCCGCGGGTAATGATCCAACGGCCGCCCAACACCGAGCCAAGCATCCAACCGATGGACATGGGGGCGAGTACGAGACCGGAGGTCGTCGCATTTTGCCCCTGCACTCCTTGAACCCAGAGCGGCAGATACGAGGTTAACCCGATGAGCAGGGCGCTTGCCAACAGACTGGTGATATTGGAGAAGGCGATATCCCGGATACGGAACAGCTTCAGCGGCACCAGCGGTTCCTCGGCCCGTTGCTCAACGACGAAGAACAGCACCAGGAAGCAGGCCGCCACAGCAAAAATCCCGATCAGCCAAGGCGAAACCCAATCAAACTGTTGTCCGCCCGTCGCCAGCCCAATCAGCAAAGCGGAAACGCCAATCGTAAAGGTGACCGCTCCCAAATAGTCCACCTTCACCTTCCGTTTTTCAATCTGTTCATGCAGATAGACGATGATGAAATAGAGCGACAGCAGGCCAAACGGTACATTAAAATAGAATGCCCAACGCCAATTCAATGAATCCACGACATATCCGCCCAGCAGCGGCCCGATCAAAGAAGAAATGCCCCAAACCGAGCTGATCCAGCCCTGAATCTTGGAGCGTTCCTCGATGGAATAAATGTCGCCGATAATCGTAAACGTCACCGGCAGCAGGCCGCCGGCTCCGATCCCCTGCAAGGCGCGGAACCCGATCAGCTGTCCCATGCTGTGCGCCGTGCCGGACAGGACCGAACCCGCCAAGAACAGCAGGGAACTGATCACAAACACCGGTTTGCGGCCGTACAAATCGCTGATTTTCCCAAAAATCGGCGTAGTGACGGACATGGTCAGCAAATAGGCGGTAAACACCCAGCTCAGCAGCCGGGCGCCGCCCAGATCGCCAACGATCCGCGGGCCTGCCGGACCGATGACAGTCCCTTCGATCGCCGCTAAAAACGTGGACAGCAGCAAGCCCGTTAAAATATAATTCCGTTTCAATTGCATTGGTTTCATGATGAATAAAACTTCCTTTCTTTACTTTCCGGGCAAGGATTCCATAAACACTCATTATAATTCAACCCTCTGAAAAAAGAAAGCGGACAACAAACACAGGCCCTTTCCTGGTTTGTCGTCCGCATGTTTACGTATCGTCTATTGGATCGTCTGCTTCATCGTTATCGTACCGTTTCCTGTCCAGCTTTAATCCCGCTCTTCGTCCTGAAGCTGCCCTTCCGCGATCCGCCAACGCTTGACCCGTTGGCCTTCAAACAACTCCGGCTCATGGGTGATCATGATCAGCGCGGCACCTTGGTCCAGCGCCTCACGGCACAAAGCCGTTAACAAGCGGACACCGCTGTAATCGATGCCCGCCGTGGGCTCATCGAGAATATACAGCCGCTTCGGGCAGATCATGACAGAGGCTGCGCTCAGGAGCCGCTTCTCCCCGCCGCTTAACCAATACGGGGAATCGCCGGTTTTACCGCTTAAGCCGATCGCCTCCAGCATCCGTTCCGCGCGCTGCCGCCATTCCTCCGGCACAGGATCCCGCGGCCGCAGCCCAAGCTCAGCGCGCGGGCTGTACAGCAGCTCGTCCAGCACCGTCGAAGCAACGAATTGCTGCTCCGGCTGCTGGAACACGTAGCCGATCTCGGACGCCAGATCGTACAGCGTCCGGCGAGCGGTATCCTTGCCCTGCCAGAACACCGTCCCTTTGGGCGGGCGCAGAAGGCCCATCAGCAGGCGGGACAATGTGGTTTTGCCGGAGCCGTTGTCCCCGCACAGCAGCCGCCATTCGCCAGGGTACAGCGTGAGGCTAACATCCCGCAGCACCGGCTCGGCCCCGCGGGCGAAGGCGTAGCTGAGCCCGCGCGCTTCGAGCAGGGGGGTGCGGAACACCGGCGCAGCGGCCGCGGGAGCCGGGGCGGGCGCTGCGGGACGCTCGGCGGCGGGCGTGTGCTCGGCTGGAGCTTGAGCGAGCTCAGCCGAGACGGCCGAGACACGCGCCGGGGCTGGGGCCGGCGCTGAGGCGAGCTCCGCTGCCGTCGCCTTAGCAAGGGCGGCGTGCCCCTCCGGGCCGCCGCCGCTTGGGCCTGGGCCTGC
>NZ_JALXVO010000068.1:0-19680 GCF_025151705.1 Paenibacillus sp. p3-SID1389
CGCGGGTGCATTCGGTATAAGCGCAGCGCGGGCAGACGAAGCCGTCTGGCCACTTCATAGCGATGATCGCCTCGATGCAGTCGGCCTCACTTTGAAAACGGCTGCTGATAGATTGAAGCTCTGCATTCGTATAAAAACCCATGCCCGATCCCTCCAATTTAAATCCCTCTAACTCAACGAATATGAACATGTGTTCCCTTTGTTATCATTATACCAAACACCTGTTCGTGAATCAAGAAAAATATCCCAGATAAACCATCTTATCTTCGTAAAAACGGAACGATCAGCTCCACGGGCTATCTCATTTCTATCCCGCCTATGGAGTTCCCAGTTCTGAACCAAAGGGATAATCGTGTAAAGAGGCGTAGTTAGAAGATCCCCTTCGTCGATCTCCCCATTCTGAACCAAAGGGATAATCGTGCAAAAAAGGCGCGGTGAGAAGATCCTCTCCTAGATTCCTCGTTCTGAACGAAAGGGATAATCGTGTAAAAGGGCAAGCGGTTGTGAACATTGTTCGAAGACCTGTCACAATACTCCGGGAATTTCTGACAAACCTCCGGGTTTCTATCGACTCTTTTTTGGTAGTATGGTATTATGATAGTCTGATAACGTATTAGCGGACTAAAGCGAGGTTCTGAGCTAAGCTAATACTATTTGAGTTAATAGTATTTGAGCTAATAGCAATACTCAGGGGGAGAGACAGATGAAAGCTAACAAAAAAATGATCATGATGAGCCTAGTGATGGCTCTGGTGTTAACGGTGCTAGCCGGCTGTTCGGGGTCGGGAGCGGGGAAAGAGGATAATAAGCTGGTGATCGGGATCGACGATAAATTCGCACCGATGGGCTTCCGCGATGAAAATAACGAGATTGTTGGCTTCGATATTGATTACGCCAAAGCGGCGGCGGAGAAAATGGGAATGGAAGCCACGTTCCAGCCGATCGACTGGTCGGCTAAGGAATCTGAGCTGAACAGCGGACGGATCGATCTGATCTGGAACGGATATACGATTACGGAGGAGCGTAAGGGCAAGGTCCTGTTTACGAAGCCTTACTTGAAAAATAGCCAGGTGGTCGTAACGCTGGCCGATTCGGAAATCACCCAGCTCAGCGATCTAGCTGGCAAGACGGTGGGCTTGCAGGCGTTGTCTTCCGCAGCGGATGCGCTGGACGCGGCTCCGATCAAGAGCGAGATCAAAACCATCTCGGAATTCCCGGATAACGTACTTGCGCTTACGGATCTCAAAACGAAACGGCTTGATGCGGTCGTAATCGACGAAGTTGTGGCGAGATACTACATGGCGAAAGAAGAAGGTACGTTTAAGCTGCTGGATGAGTCGCTGGCGCCTGAAGAATACGGCATCGGCGTGAAGAAGGGGAACGAGGAGCTGCTGAACAAGCTGCAGAAGGCGCTCGACGAACTGAACCAGGACGGTACCGCGTCGGAA
Source organism: Paenibacillus sp. p3-SID1389 (assembly GCF_025151705.1). Taxonomy (NCBI): domain Bacteria; kingdom Bacillati; phylum Bacillota; class Bacilli; order Caryophanales; family Paenibacillaceae; genus Paenibacillus; species Paenibacillus sp. p3-SID1389. Next base: position 1,448 of record NZ_JALXVO010000068.1, read on the forward strand.
ATTTCGAAGAAATGGTTTGGCGAAGACAAAGTGCTGAAGTAGAAACGAAACGCGTAAAAACCGGATTGCTTCGGAATCCGGTTTTTTGCTGGTTGTGTTAAAATCCAAGATGTTCCGAGGAGAGCGATCATGAGTCTGGAGTATTTGTTAAGTATCCTGGGGCCGATGCTGGAAGGGACGAAAACCACGATTTGGCTGTTTCTTCTGGCCATCGTGACATCGATTCCGCTGGGCTTCGCCTTTACCTTTATGGTTCGCAGCCGGATCAAGCCAGTCGCTTGGTTTGCCGGGGCTTATATTTATGTCATGCGCGGTACGCCGTTGCTGCTGCAAATGCTGTTCGTTTGCTTCGGGCTGCCGGTCATCCCGGTGATCGGCGAGTATCTCGTGATGGATCGGTTCGTCGCCGCTTGCGTTGCTTTTACGCTGAATTACGCGGCGTACTTCGCTGAGATCTTCCGCGGCGGACTGCTGGCGATCGACAAGGGTCAATATGAAGCCGCGAAGGTGCTGGGGCTCAGCCGCTGGCAGACGACAACGCGGATCGTGCTGCCACAGATGCTGCGCATCGCGCTGCCCGCTGTCTCCAATGAGTCGATTACGCTGGTCAAGGATACAGCGCTGCTTTATGCAGTGGCCGTTCCCGAGCTGCTGCATTTTGCGCAAACGGCGGTCAACCGGGATTTTACGATCGTACCGTTTGTGCTTGCGGGCGTGCTGTACCTGTTGATGACGTTGGTACTGACCGTGCTGTTTAAGGCGCTGGAACGGAAGTTCAAATTTGAGTAAAGGGCTGGAATCATGGATCAAGCAATCGTTCAAGTCGAGCATTTACGAAAATCGTTTGGCCAGCTGGAGGTGCTGAAAAACGTCTCCTTTAACGTCGCTACGAGCGAGGTGCTGGCGGTGATCGGGCCGTCCGGTTCGGGCAAGAGCACCATGCTGCGTGCCTTGGCCCATCTTGAGGAAATCGACGGGGGGACGATCCGGATTGGAGGCGAGTCGCTGGTGGACAATGGGCGGTATGCCGGCAGTGCCAAGCTCAAGGAAATTACCGCCCGTATGGGCATGGTGTTCCAGCATTTCAATCTGTTCCCGCACCTCACGGTGCGCGGGAACCTGGAGCTCGCACCCAAGCTGGTGAAAAGGCAGCCGGCTGCAGACATCCGCGCCAAGGCCACGGAGCTGCTGGAGAAGGTCGGGCTCTCCGATAAAGCGGAGGTTTATCCGGCCAACCTGTCCGGGGGGCAAAAGCAGCGGGTCGCCATTGCCCGGGCGCTGATGATGAATCCGGAGATTCTGCTGTTCGACGAGCCGACCTCTGCGCTGGATCCCGAGCTAACGGGCGAGGTGCTGCAGGTGATGAAGCAGCTCGCCGAAGAGCGGATGACGATGATCGTCGTCACGCATGAGATGGGCTTTGCGCGGGAGGTGGCCGACCGCGTGATGTTTATGGCGGACGGGGAGATGATCGAATCCGGCCGGCCGGAGCAGCTGTTTAGTGCGCCGCAGCATGAGCGGACGCGGTCTTTTTTGCAGCGGGTACTGTGACGTACAAATTCAAACGGCGGCAGCCTCAAACTTCGTAGTTGAAGTTCCGAGGCTGCCGCCGTTTTTTTGCCACCCTATTTTATTTCACCGAGTAAACCCCTTCTTTGTAAACCAACGTATAGATCATGCCAGAGTCGGTCAGAACGTACTGGTCCACTGCATCCTTGGACAAGCGGCGCTGTTTGCCGTCGACAGCAATATGGTATATGCTGGGCTCGTAGCCATGGGATACATAGTAGACGCCGGACTTGTTGACCTCGAAGGTCGTATCAGCAGTAGCTCCGGGCGCCAGGGCAGCCAGCTTCTTCTCCTGGCCGGTGGACCGCCAGCGTATCCGGGTGTCACCGATTCGCCGTTAACAAGCATGGTCGTGCTATTCACCTTGAACTTGACCGTTCGCTACCTATGGCCAGCATCATGTTTGGCATACCCATCCGCTGGATTTTGCCGTCGCCACACCGATGGGAATGATGAATGGGCTGGCCAATACCGGCACGCAACTGCTGGAGCCCATTTTGCATGTCCGTATCGTTGTTCCTGAAGAGAATGCCGGCCGGGTGATGAACGACCTCGTGCAGATGCGCGGCCGTTTCGAGCCGCCGCAGCGGCAAGGGGAACGCGTATTGATTGAGGGACATGTGCCGCTCTCGACTTCGCTCGATTACCCGATTGAACTTAGTTCGTATACCAAAAATGTTAGGGTCGCGCATAAAGGTATCCAAATACTGCCAGAATCCGCGGCGGGCTAACGCTTCGCCGATCAATATAAAGCATGGATACCTTCGATTTGAAAACTTCGCCGACTTCGAATTGTTCGACTTTCAGCCTGCGACGGATAATGGACAGATTGGTCCCTATTGATTCATTAAAGGCGTCATGCGGTCCGACGATCACGGTCTCCGCAAAAAAAGAATGCTGCCCTTTGCTCGCAGCATTCTGTGCGTGATCGTATTTACATGGATTCGCTCAATAATAGCCGGGATAATTCGGCATAACTGGCAACCGGGGTATGGGGGAGATGCGGATCGGATTCGGGCGGGATTCCGCGGTGATTGAACCAAATGGAGTGCCAGCCGGCGCCAGCCGCCCCTACGACATCGTTGCGCCAGGAATCTCCGATATACCAGCACTGATCCGGTGCTATGCCCAGTTTCCCTGCAATCAGGTTGAACAAGCGTGCATCCGGTTTCGTCAAGCCAACCGCACCCGAGATGAACACCAGCTCGGCGGGAATCAGCCGATCGACCCCCAGTGCCCGGATCTTTCGCCATTGGTGGTCCGGCGGTCCGTTCGTAATGATTCCGACGACGGCGCCCCGCGCCTGGAGTTCGCCGATCAGCTCCAGCGCTCCGGGAAACGGCCGAATGTCAAATTGACGGCCTAGGTAAGCGGCCTGTACCGCCGCGGCTTGTTCGGTTGTCAGAGAGAGCCCAAACTCCCCTAGAGAACGCACGAAACGTTCGGTGCGCATCGATTCCAGCACCTGCCCGTAGGTGGGCGTACCCCCGGCTTGGGCGGAAAGATAATCGCTGTAATAGCGCATCCGGTGATACGCCGATTCATAGGGGAAGTTCGGCCCGGTGTGCAGGATCTCTTCCAGTGCCTCGCGAAAAGGCTGCAGGTGGTCGTATAACGTATCATCCACGTCAAAAAAGACCGCGTGGTTTGGCGTAATTGTGTTCATTGTGATGATCCCCTTCTCTTTACCAGCCGCAGTAGAAAACCTTGGCTTTTTCCTATAAAATGCTTATGTATTGTACTGGCTACGGGAGCCGTCGCCTTCCCATTATACGTGACAATTTCGAAAAATCCATAGTTCACCCGGTCCTTTTCGGATATGATGGGATCGGATTGTATACTTTGGGTGGAAAGGTTTGGAGCGGACGTGAAAAAGCCGAAACGATGGTTTACCTTAAGAAATCAAATCTTCATCAGTTTTATGCTGCTGATGATTTTTGTCCTGGGAATCGCCAGCGTACTCACTTATTATCGGATGTCCGCACTGCTGGAAACCAATGCTGAGAAGCATATCAGTCAAACCGCGATGCAGGCCAACGGTCGATTGGATGCGCTGATTGCCCAGATCAATACGCTGACCACGCAGGTCGCCACCGATGATTACGTCCAGAAGCTGCTGCTCGCTGAGGTGCAAGGGAAGGAGACGCCCTTTAGCTCGCGCCAATCGCTGCTGCCGCTGTTTAGTGACTATCAGGCCTATGTGACCGGCATCAAGTCGCTTGAGTTATATACTAACGATTATCGCCGATTGTTCCCGCTGAACGAAACCGAGTTGATCGACACGATCGATTCGGAATGGATTAACGCCGCGAATTGGGGCAAAGGGGCGCTCGTCTGGATTGGTATCGATCCGCGCGATCCGTCTACCGTGCTGGCGCTGCGCCGGGTGAGCTTGCTGGACCGCTGGTTTTCGTCCGGGGGATATTTAATGGTGCGGCTCGATCGGACTTATTTTCAAATCCATGAGCAGATCGACGAAGAGGTTGGGGAGTATATCCTGCTGGTTGACGGGAATCAGCGTCCCGTGGCATCCAATTTCAGCTTTCCTGCGGAAGAATTAAATTTGAAGGAGCTGCTGAACAACGAAGGAAAAAATATCACCATCGGCGGGCAGAGGTTTATTGAGGTCAAACAAGCCTCCAAAGCTACGGGGTGGACGCTGGTCTTCTTCACGCCCATGAGCTACGTCACCAGCGGGATCTCCGCGCTGCGAACAGCTGTCCTCGCTTCGGGAGCCATAGGGGTGCTGCTGTTCCTGATCATGTCGCTGTCGCTGTCCACGATGATCACCCGGCCCATCTTCCGGTTGATCAAGGCGATGCGCGGGGCGAGATTCGGGGTGCTGCAGCGGAACCCGATGTTCTCGAGCACGATGGAAATCAACGAGCTGAACAATTCCTACAACCAAATGGTCGACAATATGAACGAATTGATCCGTGTCGTTTACGAGAAGGAGCTCCTGCAAAGCCGGACCGAATTAAAGGCGTTGCAAGCTCAAATCAACCCTCATTTTCTGTTTAATACGCTGGAGGCCTTCTATTGGTCGCTGGAGGACAAGGGGGAGGAGGAGCTGGCCAACCTGGTCGTCGGCATGTCCAACTTGTTCCGGTACATTATCAGCAGCCCCAACCAGGACGAGTGGGTGACGATCGAGGACGAGCTGGAGCATGTGGAACGATACCTGCAGCTGATGACTATCCGACTTGCGGAACGGTTAACCTGGTCCATTGATGCCGGCGAATTCCGCCATGTTAAAATTCCAAAGCTTCTGATTCAGCCGCTGGTGGAAAACGCAATTTTGCACGGGGTTGAAAAGCAACTCGGCCAGGGCAAAGTAAGCGTATGCGTCGAATCCTCAGACAAGGAAGGTTACGTGAAAATCACCGTGCGGGACAACGGTCCCGGCATGGATGAGGAAACGTTAAACGGCCTACTGCAGGCGATGGAAGGCGGACCTTCCATTTCCTCGAAGGGGACAGGCGTCGGGATTGTAAATGTACAACGGCGACTTCGCCTGTATTATGATGAGGAGCAAGGGAAGAAGCACGGTTTGCAAGTGACCAGCCGCCCGGGCGAAGGAACGTCCGTAAGCTTTGAAATACCTAGTGATTACGGGGGAACGGTATGAAGCAGACAAAAACCATACTTGTGGTGGAAGATGAACCGAGAACAAGACAGGGCTTTACGAAAACATTGGAAGCCTGGTCTGCCGGCCGGTACCGGATCGAGGCGGCGGACAGCGGGCAGGCGGCGCTGGCTTGGCTGGAGAATCATGTCGCTCATCTGCTGATCACGGACATCCGCATGCCCGGCATCAGCGGGCTGGAGCTGATCGAAATGCAGCAGCGCCATAAGCAGTTCAAGCCGGTGGCGATTATCATTTCGGGTTATGCGGAATTCGAATACGCGCAAAAAGCGATGCAGCTCGGCGTCGTCAATTACTTGCTGAAGCCGGTGGACAAGCACAAGCTGGTTCAGGCCGTAGAGCAGGCGTTGCGGGTGGAGGACGACCGGCATCGAATCGAAACGATGGAGAAGCTGGTTGACCCGCGGCTGCTGGAGACAAAGGATACGGATACGCAATATACGCCCCAGGTGCGGGAGGCACTGAATTACCTGGACGAGCATTTGCACGAGCCGATTACGATGCGCCAGGTGGCCGACCATCTGCATCTGAATCCGAGTTACTTCAGCGTGCTATTCAAAGAGCAGACCGACCTTACCTTCAGCGAATATATCACCCGGTTGCGGGTGCTCCGCGCCAAGGAGCTGCTGCTGCGGACGACGTTGTCCGTTGGGGAGATCGCTGAGCGTGTAGGTTATCAAAGCGACAAATATTTTATCAAAGTGTTCAAAAACTACGAAGGGATGAGTCCCAGCAAATACCGCAGCCGGACGAAAGAGACGGAAGATGACGCCTAAGCCTTAGCCGTTCAATCACGGATATTTGCGGCGAACGGTTTGTTGCCCTCTGCTTGCTATGGAAGCGGAATCATCAACGTGATAAACTTGGGTTGAAGCGGTTACACGAATAGCCGGGATAACTAGGGGGCTAAAGCATGTCCAACCAGAAAACAGCATCTACCCTGTGGATTGCGCTTCTCCTGCTGCTGGGACTTTCCGGCTGCGTCGGCGACAAGGCGGCGGGGGGCGGCGGGGCGGATGACCAAGAAGCATCGGCGGCCAGCGAGAAGGTAACGATTCAATTTATGCATTTGTGGCCGGCAGGTGCCTCTCCGCAGCAAAATAGACTGGTGAACGAGATCATCGACCAATATCAATCCGAGCATCCGAATATCACAATTCAGCAAGAAGTGATGGAAAATGAGCAATACAAAAATAAATTAAAAATTTTGTCCGCGGCGAACGAGCTTCCTGACGTTGGCGTCACCTGGGCTGCCGGCTTCATGGACCCCTACGTGAAGGGTGACCTGTTCGCCCCGCTTGACGATTTGCTGGAACGCGGCTTGAAGGACCAGTTCGTCCCGGGGGCGACCGATGCTTATGCGGTGCAGGGCAAAACGTACGGCTTGCCGATCGAACTGAACATCTCGCCGATTTATTATAATAAGGCGATTTTTGACAAATACGATTTGGAAGTGCCGCAAACCTATGATCAGTTCCTGGACGTGATCCGCACGCTGAACAGCAAGGGGGTAACCCCGATTGCGCTGGGGAACCGGGACCGGTGGACGGGCTCGATCTGGTATATGTACCTGGCCGACCGGATCGGCGGACCGGAAACGATGAAGCAGGCGATCGACCGCTCCCGCAGCTTCGAGGACCCGGCGCTGATTCAGGCGGCGGCGGAAATCCAGAAGCTGGTGGATATGAACGCTTTTAATAAAGGCTTTAACGGCTTGTCCAATGAGGAAGGCAAAATGGTATTCATGAAAGAACAAGCTGCCATGTTCCTGGCTGGGACCTGGGAGGTGCCTAACTTTACGAGTAACCCGGACGTGCCTCAGCAATTTAAAGACAATGTCGGGTTCTTCAAATTCCCAACCTTTACCGGCGGTAAAGGGGACATTAACAGCTGGGTAGGCGGACCGGGGGTCGGCTTGTTCGTTGCGGAGAACTCCAAAGTCAAAGACGAAGCGAAGAAGTTTGTGGAATATTTCATCAGCAAGTGGGGGGCCGAATCGGTCAGTACGGCCGGGGTGATTCCGGCAACCAAGGTGGATACGGCGGCTTCGGATTTGCCTCAGCTCTACATCGATTTGCTGGATGAGCTGAACAATGCCAGCAACCTGACCTTATTTGCCGACGTGCAAATGAAATGGAATGCGGCCCAGACGCACTTAAATATGATTCAAGCCTTGTTCGGTAAGGCGGTGACGCCGGAGCAATTCGTGAAGGAGCATGAAGCCGCGCTGCAGCAAGACGAATAAAGCATCCGAGCATAAAGCAAGAACCTTCCGCCCTAATGGCGCAAGGTTCTTTATTTTTGGGGACTATCCGACGTATTTGGATAAGGAAATCAGGGCAGTCATCGTAATGATGTTCAGCAGCGTGGAGATCAGCACGGTTTGCGAGGCAAAATCCGGTTCGTTGTCGTACTCCTCCGCAAGGATGGTGCTGTTGACGCCGGTGGGCATGCCGGAAGCGATCAGCAGCGCTTGGGCTGGAATTCCTTTGAGGCCCAGCGCCCATACCAAAATGAACCCGATCACCGGGCCAATCAGCAGACGCAGCGCGACGCTGACGTAGACGTCAATCCGATCGAGCCGCAGCGGATATTTTACAATTTGTGCGCCAAGCGTTAGTAAGGCGATCGCCACCATCGAGTCGGCGATGTACCCAAGCGGCTTGGACACAAAGTAAGGGATTGGCCATTGAAGCAAATGCAGCGCCATCCCAAGCACCAAGGCGTAAGGGACGGGCATCTTAAGAAACCCGATCAACGCGGCCTTCAGCGTGCCGCCGGACTTGGCCCGTTGCACGGACATCACGCCATAGGTGAACGTGACCAGGCTCTGGAACGTCATCACCAGCGCTTGAACGGAAGCAGCCAATGGATCGCCTTTAAAGGCCAACTGATTAATCGGCAGCCCGTAATTGCCGGAGTTGTCGAGGATCAGACTGTTAGTGAAGGCGGCCCGCATGCCGGGTCCAAACTTCAGAGGCCAGCTGACAAGCCGGCTGACCCCATAGAGCAGCAGGACGTACAAAATATAAAACCCCGTAACGCTTCCCAGAAGATCCGCGGACATCTCCGATTCGTACATGCTGACGAAGACGACGGCAGGCGTCACGAAGTAGAAGTTGATTTTGGCCAGCGTATACAAATCAAGCTTAAAGGCTCGCTGCATCAAGGCGCCTAATCCGATGAGGATAAAAATGGGCAAAACGACATCCAATACAATATCGCCGATCATCTCTTGCTGTTCACTTCTTTCTTATGCGCTAATATGGAATTAGACGCTTATATGGAATCGAATACCGTTTAATGGCAGTCGCTAGTTATTATATCACGCCTGCCGCTGCGTAGAAGATGCAAATTGATCTACTGCTGCTGAATTGCGTGAGAACGTGAAAAGGAGTAAACGCCTATGATGACCCTCTCCAGACAGTCCCATCCCGTCCTTCGCGACGTGGAACGATTGGTTCAGTTGGAGACGGAGCTGACGAAGTTTAATAACGAACGCTCGCTGATCGAGCAGTCGCGCGGCGGGGACGGTTCTGCGTTGGACGAGGGAATGGTGAAGCGGAAGATCCGGTACTACTACCGGGACGATTTTCAAAATTTCGTCGCTTATCTTGGCGGGGAGCCTGCAGGAATGGGTTCTTTATTTATGCGCGGCGATACCGGGTATTTGGCCAACGATTTTACGTTCCCAGCGTACCGGAAGCGCGGCATCCAAACGGCGCTGATCCGGCACCGGCTGCAAACGGCAAGGGAGCTCGGACTGAAGCGGGTTTACACCGATGTGGAGTTTGCATCGGCCAGCCATGCGAACATGCTGAAATGCGGTTTTGAGCTGGTGTATGTCAATACGTTTTGGATGAAAATGGCGCTGCCGCGATAAGCGGTTAGCGCTTGTTTATGGTTTGGCTGTTCGCTTGCGAAGCCGCTGCGGGATCCGCCGGATCAAGAGCTGGCCGAGCACCTCGGACAAGACGAGCCCCATCGCGATCGAACCGGATAGGAGGAAGGCTTTAGCGGCAAGCTCCACAGCCAAATTGTATTCGTTCTCCACGAACCGCCGCATCGCGTCATACGCCAGTCCGCCCGGAACCAACGGGATAATCCCGGCCACGCTGAATATAATGACAGGCTTCTTGTAAACGCGGGCAAACAGCTGGCTAAGGACGCCAACCAAGAACGTAGCCGCAACGGTCGAAAATACACTCTCCATCCTTGGCTCCAGCAGGATGTAGACGAGCCAGCCAAGCATGCCGGACAGGCCGCATTGGAGCAGGGTTCGTTTAGGAGCGTTAAAGAGGATGCCAAAAGCCCCTGAAGCAATAAAACTAATAAGCAGATGAACGAGTATATACATCGGACGGTAGGTCCCCTTTACATACGAATTAAATCAAAGTAAATACGACGGCGATTCCGGCTCCGATGGCAAAGGCGGTGAGAAAGGCCTCCGCTCCGCGGGACAACCCGGATACGAGATGTCCGGCCATCAGGTCCCGGACCGCATTGGTAATGAGCAGTCCCGGCACGAGCGGCATCACCGAACCGATAATGATCTTATCCAAGTCCCGGCCTAGCGATAATTGCACAAAACCCGTGGCCAACAGGCCGATGATCAGTGCAGCGGTAAACTCGGCGAAAAATTTTACCTTCACCAGCCGATGGAACAGCAGATACGCGGCAAACCCCACACCGCCGCACAATATGCCCGGCAGGAAATCTTCCGCCTGGCCGCGGAACATTAAGGTGAAGCAGCCGCTGGACAAGGCTGCAGCCGCCATTTGCAGCGGCATCGGATAGGCGTGCTTCTCCGACTCGATCTCGCGCAGCAAGGCATGCGCTTCTGCTACCGTGATATCCCCGTTGTGCAGCTTCCGGGAGATGTCGTTCACCGCGGACACCTTCTGCAGATCGGTTGTCCGCTCCACGATGCGGATCAGCTTGGCGGATTCCGCTTCTCCGGATTGAAAGACGATCCCCGTCGGCGTCACATAACTATGCGAGCCCGAGAGTCCCAGCGCATTGGCCATCCGGGTCATCGTATCCTCCACGCGGTATGTTTCTGCTCCGCTTTGAAGCATGATTTTTCCCGCCAATAGACACACCTGTACAGGCTCCTGTCCTTGTACCGCAGCCATGTCGTTCATCACCGTCACCCTTTCAACAATCTGACGCCATTATATCATGACCAGGAGAGCAGAAAAACGGATTCGACAGAACCTGTCTAAATGTGTCGAATATAATCGAAAATTAGTAAAAATATCTTATTTTTGTCGCATTTATATGTTATGCTAGCACTACTTACATAATGCTTTATCCATCTGAGAGGAACATTTGATGCTGCAAAGCTTAATTAACAATTTAACAATGCTGACGACGGGAATCCTTTTTGGACATATATTGAAGAGCACCTTGCCGGATCGCCTGCAAAAGGCGTTAGGGACCCGGTTCCTGCTGGGCATTGCACTTGGACTACTGGGTGTGCTGCTGATGTACTACCACTTTCCGCTCTCCAGGCATGTAGTGGTCGATTTCAGCCAGCTGCCCATCCTGATCTCCGTCTATCTGGGAGGCGGCATTTCGGGAGAGATTACGACTCTGTTGATCGTGATTTATCGGCTGTTTCTGCATGAGTTCGGAACGCATTCCATGATCGCCGCACTGACTTCGCCGGTGACGTTTTTCATTGGGTTCCTCTACCTGCGCAGGGAGATGACAACGATGCCGCGCATCATTCTCGTGCTTATGTTAAGTGCGGTGAGTATGGTGGTCATCTCTTGGATTCTGTACGGCGGCCATTCCTATCAGGAGCTCGGGCTTTATTTGCCGTTGTTCCTCATTGCCGGTTTAATCGAGTTTTCCATCCTTCGTTATCTCCGCAACAAGGACGACTCCATTCGCTTGATGAGGGAAGCGGCGAACCGTGATTTTTTGACGAGCTTGTACAATTCCCGGGCCTTTGCAAAGAAAATGGAGCAAAAGATCGCCGTTGCCCAACGCGACAACATTCCGTTCACCCTGCTGATCATCGACATCGACCATTTTAAGCAAGTCAATGATCAGTATGGTCACCTGGCAGGTGATGCTGTGCTGCTGCAAATCGCTGATGTGATGCGGGAGACGTTCTCGCCGCGGGATCATATTGCCCGCAAGGGCGGCGAGGAATTTGTGATTTTGGTCGATCGTTGCGATGCCGAGCAAATTAAAGTGATCGCCGAACGGTTGCGCCGCAATGTGGAGAACCATCGTTTTATTTTACCGGATGGAGGGGAATTAAAGCTAACGATCTCGGGAGGGAGTGCGACCTACCCGAATGTTGATGAGGTGGAGTTGTTCGTCAAGGCGGATCAGGCACTTTATCAAGCGAAGGAGGATGGACGAAACCGGGTGTACGTGACCTAGATCTCGCGCTAAGAATTACCTGTTCAAGACGGATTCCAATGACTATTGAAGCGATTTTAGGAGGCATATCATCGTGAGTCGACAGATTTCATTATCCATTCGTCAAAATCGGGAGCGGCAGGGTCGATGGGACTGTCCTTCTGGATCGCGTCCGCATCGGGCACATCGGGAAGCGGATCATCCTCGCTGACGAACGCATCGTTAGGTTCACTGATGCCTTGGACAATTCGCGTATCATGCGGGAGCAGGTCATCGCCGGGAATATCATTCTCCGGGCGATACTCCTTGAGCAGCTTGTACCGCTCATATTCGAAGTCCGCGGAGTTTTTGTTGATATTGGGGTCCACGTCAGATCAGCGCCTTTCTTTTTTAAATTGCGATTCCCCCAAAAGTTTACCCCAAAATAAAGAGTATTACTTTGAGGAAGATTTTACCGAAAGAACCGATCGGCGGCTTCCTTGACGGTCCTCAGGAGGAATCTGCGTTCCAGATGCCTACCGGACTGGAGGCGGACGCTTCCGGAAATATTCTATGTCGGGCCATCATGCCATAGGCATCACCGTAAAACGAAACCCAATCGCAAGGTTCAGGAAATTCCCGGGCCTTGCGATTTTTTCCTGACCGAAGGATTCATGCGCTTGACATAGACTGGTTGACTTCCGACCAAGCTGCGGCTACAATGGCCTGTGAATCCGGTTTCGAGCTCTGCTTGGATCCGGGCAGAGGAGATGAGAACGTTGATCACGATCTATGATATTGCACAAAAGACCGGCTTTTCGCCTACGACCGTATCCAAGGTGTTTAATGGATATTCCGATGTCAGTGAGAAGACGCGCCGCAAAATTTTAGATGCTGCGGACGAGCTTGGCTACTTGCCCAATGCTCACGCCCGTTCGCTGACCACCAAACGCTCTTGGACGATTGGCGTGCTGTTTATTGAGCCTTCCGGTGCGGGTATCCTGCATCCGTTTTTTGGCGGTGTGATCGAAGGCTTCAAGCGGGTGGCTACTTCCAAGGGATACGATCTGATGTTTCTTTCTAAGGATATCGGCGGCAAGAAAAGCAGCTATCTGGAACACTGTAAAATCCGCGGCATTGACGGCGTGGTTGTGGTGCTGCCGGATGCCACCGATCCGTATTTTCAGGAGCTGTTGGAGTCCGACATTCCTTGCGTGCTGTTGGATCAGGAATCTTCCGACAAGAGTACGGTGTATTCGGACAATATGGAAGGCGCCCGGCAGGCCGTGGCTTATTTGCATTCCTTGGGCCACCGGAAAATCGCGCATATCGGCGGTGGTCCAACCTTCGCTGGCGAGCAGCGGTTAAACGGGTTTCGGCAAGCGATGCAAGAGCTTGGGCTGACGATCCATCCCCAGCATATCGTACAAGGAAGCTACGATTATACCGTAGAGAGCGGCAGCAAAGCGATGGAGGAGCTGTTGCAGGCGGACGAACGGCCTACCGCCGTGTTTGCAGCCGGCGACAATTTGGCGGTTGGGGCCATGATGGCGATGAAGCGGCATGGCTTGCGCGTGCCTGAAGACATTTCGCTGGTAGGCTTCGACGACATCGAAATGGCGAAATATTTAACACCTGCGTTAACGACGGTACGACAAAACACAGATGTACTTGGCAGCAGGGCAGCCGACATGTTAATCTATTCGATAGAAGGCGGGGAAGACGTGCAACAAGGCGTAATCCCGGTGGAGCTGATTATTCGCGATTCTTGCCGATCGCTGTAGACAGCTTGGCCTCTATTTTTTTACAAGAGATCGAAACCGGTTTCGTCCCGCGTATTTCTTCAATTTGTTGAAGATTGGGTGCGTTTTGCCGGCGCTGCTCTTGTATGTTTTGTAATCGATTACAGAAACACCAATTTCGGAAACCAAGGAGAGGATAAACGATGGCAAAATGGATGAAGGTGCTCACTTCGCGTGATTCGGCGGACCGTCTGCAGCCGCAAGGGGAAGTGGCGGTTCAATCTAGCGCAGCAGCTGGCGCGGGACAGAAGCTGAAGGTCCTGCCGGAGCAGACTTACCAAACGGTGATGGGGTTTGGCGGTGCGTTCACCGAAGCGGCCGCTTATACGTTGTCCCGGATCAGCCCGCAGAAGCGGGAAGAAGTGATTCGCCGGTATTTCGATCCGGAGGAGGGGCTGGGGTATACGCTGGGTCGCGTGCACATCCACAGCTGCGACTTCGCGCTGGAGAACTACACGTATATCGAGGACGGCGACGTGGAGCTGAAAACGTTCGATATTTCCCGCGATCACAAATGGGTGATCCCGCTCGTTCACGATGCGGCACAAACAGCCGGGAAGAACATTACCATGCTGGCCTCTCCTTGGAGCCCTCCGGCTTGGATGAAAACGAATGGCGATATGAACCACGGCGGCCAGCTGAAGCCGGAATATCGCGAGGTGTGGGCGCTGTATTATACGAAGTTCATCAAAGCTTACCGTGAAGCAGGCATCCCGATCTGGGGGATCACGGTACAGAATGAACCGGCGGCGGTGCAAACCTGGGATTCCTGTATTTACAGCGGCGAGGAAGAACGCGATTTCGTACGCGATTACCTGGGGCCGGTGATGCATCGGGAAGGCCTGGCGGACGTCCAAATTCTCATTTGGGACCACAACCGGGATATTATCGTCGAGCGGGCCTCCGCCGTGCTGAGCGATCCCGAAGCGGCTAAATACGTGTGGGGTACTGGCTTCCACTGGTACGTCAGCGAAGCGTTCGAGAACGTCGGCAAAGTGCATGAGCTGTTCCCTGACAAGCATCTCTTGTTCACGGAAGGCTGCCAGGAAGGCGGCGTGAAGCTTGGCAAATGGTTCACCGGCGAGCGTTATGGCCGGAACATCATCGGCGACTTGAACAATTGGAACGAAGGGTTCCTGGATTGGAACCTGGTGCTGGACGAAACGGGCGGTCCGAACCATGTGGGCAACCTGTGTGATGCGCCGATCATCGCGGATACCACAACCGATACGCTCCACTACAACAGCTCGTACTTCTACATCGGACATTTCAGCAAATACATCAAACCGGGGGCGGTACGCATCGGTTTAGAAGCCCACGCTCCGGCGCTGCTGGCTACCTCATTCCGCAATCCGGACGGCAGCATTGCGGTTGTCGTGCAGAACGAAAGCGATGAGGCACAGCCGTTTGCCCTGGAACTGGGCGGCGAGGCTGCAGGTGAGACGCTGCCGGCCCATTCGATTGCGACGTATATCATCCAAGGCTAGTTACATCTTTTTATTTAACGGAGGGATAGACCTTATGCCGAATTATACTTTTGAGGAAAATGCGTTCGTGATCGAACAGTTTGACCGGGCGAAGCCGTTCTCGAGCTTCCTCCCCGGCCTTGCCGGCTTGAAGGGGATTCCGATGTGGACGTTTTACGTCAACCGGGGGCAGGCGGTCTGCAGCTTTGGGATCCGGGACAAAAACAGCCCGATCATGGAATTCTCCCCGGCTAGCATTACGTATCAATCGGTTGCGATGAAAGGCTTCCGGACGTTTATCAAAATCGCAGGGAAAGCGGGGATCTACGAGCCCTTCCAAAGCGCTTTCCCCGATGCGTCGGCCGTTCGCCGCATGCACATTTTGACCAATGAGCTGACGATTGAAGAAACCCATGAAGCGCAGGGGTTGCGGGTGAAGGTGAGTTATTTTCAACTCCCCAACGACGATTATGCGGCACTGGTGCGTCAAGTGGAGGTTACGAATATTTCCGGAGCGCCGGTGCAGCTGGAGATGCTGGACGGGATGCCGGAGATTCTTCCGTACGGGGTAGAGAACGCCGGCTACAAGGAAATCGGGAATCTGCTGCGCAGCTGGATGGAGGTCGACAATCTGGAGAACGGAATTCCGTTCTACCGGGTCCGCTCCAGTACCCATGATGAGGCCGAAGTCAGCGAGGTGCAAAGCGGTCATTTCTACCTCACCTTTAGAGAGGACGGGAAGCTGCTGAAGACGATTGCCGACTTTGCGGTCATTTTCGGCGATAATACGTCGCTGGCTTATCCCGACCGCTTTGCCGAGCAGCCGCTGGCGGCCTTAACGGCGGCACCGCAGTATTGCACCAACAAGGTGCCTTGCGGATTTTCGGCATTAGCTGCCGAGCTGGCCCGCGGCGAAAGCCGCCGCATTTATACCTTAATCGGGCATATCGAAAGCGTTGAACGGTTAAATCGCAAAGCGGCCGAGATTGCCAGCCCTGCTTATGTTGCCCGCAAGCATGCGGAGGCTAGCCAGTTGACCGAGGAGCTAACCGCAGACATCGCCACGAAAACAGCCCTGCCGCTGTTTGATGCCTACTGCCGGCAGAGCTATCTGGACAATTTTCTGCGCGGCGGGTATCCGTTTATTTTCGAAAACGGCCGGGAAGGATTCGTTGTTCACTTGTATTCCCGGAAGCACGGGGATCTGGAGCGGGATTACAACTTCTTCTCGATCGCCCCGGAATTTTATTCGCAGGGCAACGGCAATTTCCGAGATGCTAACCAAAACCGGCGCAATGATGTATATTTTAACCCGCGGGTCGGAACGTTTAATATTCGCACGTTCTTCAGCCTCATTCAGGCTGATGGCTATAATCCGCTGGGCGTGGAAGGCACCACGTTCCGGGTTCCGGCCGAACGGGCGGCGGAGCTGTCCGCTTTTCTGGAGCAGGCGGCGGCCGATCATCGGGAGGAGTTGGCCGCTCTGTGCTTGGGTTCGTTTACTCCGGGGAAACTGATCTCGCTCGTTAACCACCGCGGCGTACGGTTGCTCGCGGAGGAGAACGAGCTGTTGACCGGTGTGCTGTCGCTCGCCGAACAGCAAATCGAAGCCTCCTTTGGGGAAGGTTACTGGACGGATCATTGGACTTACAATATGGACTTGATCGACAGTTATCTTGATATTTTCCCGGATCGCAAGGTGCAGCTGCTGTTCGGAGAACGGGAGTACACGTACTTCGACAGTCCGGCCCGCGTGCTGCCGCGCAGCGAGAAGTACGTGATCAGCGGCGGAAAGGTTCGCCAATACGGCGCATTGGTTCACGATGAGGAGAAAATGGCCAAATTCGGTCTGACGTTAAAGAGCACCAACTGGTTAAAAACAGAACATGGCCGGGGAGAAATTTACCGGACGACCTTGTTCGTCAAACTGCTGTCGCTGGGCCTGGTCAAGTTCGCCACCCTGGATCCGTTTGGCATGGGCGTGGAGATGGAAGCGAACAAGCCGGGATGGAACGATGCGATGAACGGCTTGCCTGGACTGTTTGGCTCGGGCATGAGCGAAACCTTTGAGTTAAAAAGGCTGCTGAAATTCGTTCAGGAAGTTTGTGATGATCCTGAAGCTGCTGGCAACAACCAAGTCGTGCAAGTGCCTGAGGAAATCGCCGCGCTGCTCAGCGAAGTCGAGAAGCTGCTGGAAGCCCGCTTAGCGGGGAGCCTGGCGCCGTTTGATTATTGGGATCAGGTGACGACGGCGCGCGAGAAATACCGGGAAGCCATTCGTTTCGGGATCAGCGGGACGGAAACCTCGCTGGAGCTTCGTGCGATCGGCCAGCTGGCGGCCCGTATGCTCGAGCAAATCGAGCGCGGGATTCAAGAGGCTATCCGACTGGGCGACGGCGTGACACCGACGTATTTCGCCTACGAGGCGGCGGAATTTGAGCCGGTGACCGATGCCCAAGGAAAGCCGATCATCAGCGGATATGGACTGCAGAAGGCGGTCGTGAAGAAATTTACCGTTCGTCCGCTGCCGCATTTCCTGGAAGGTCCTGCTCGTTGGTTGAAGACGGTCGAGGACCGTAACGAAGCTAAGCGGACTTATGAGCAAATTCGCCGCAGCGACCTGTTCGACGACCAGCTTCAAATGTACAAAACCTCGGTCAGCCTGGATGCGGAGACCCATGAAATCGGTCGGATTCGCGCCTTTACGCCAGGCTGGCTGGAACGGGAATCGGTATTCCTGCATATGAGCTACAAGTACCTGCTGGCGCTGCTTAAGAGCGGCTTGACCGAGGAGTTCTTCACCGAGCTTCGCACTTCGTTGATTCCGTTCCTCGATCCGGCTGTGTATGGCCGCAGCACGCTGGAGAACTCGTCCTTTATCGCAACGAGCGTGAATCCGGATCCGGATACCCACGGCCGCGGTTATGTCGCCCGGCTTAGCGGATCAACCGCCGAGTTCCTTAGCATGTGGATGTCGATGATGGCCGGAAAACGGATCTTCCGCCTGCATGAAGGCAAGCTCCGGCTTGCGCTTAACCCGCACTTGCCCGGATGGCTCTTTGATGAGCAAGGCGAGGTGTCGTTCCGCTTCCTGGGCACAACGGAGGTCGTCTACCGGAACCCGCAGAAGAAGGATACCTATGGCCCGGATGCTGCAGCGATTCGCCGGTTGGTGGTTCAGAAGCACGATGGAACGGAGCTTGCGGTTGAAGGCGCCGTGATCGACGGTGAGTTAGCGGAGGAGGTCCGCAGCGGCAAGGTGCGGCGGATTGAAGCGGAGTTGGCTTAACAGAACGGATAACAGCGTCATGAATAAATACTCCGGATAGGTAATGGACAGCAATGCCTGCTACCTTCCGGAGTTTTTTTAATAGAAAATGAAAACTATTCATA
>NZ_JALXVO010000069.1:0-19562 GCF_025151705.1 Paenibacillus sp. p3-SID1389
CGAGGCATCCTGCTAATGCTCTACGATTATTTACAGTATAGCTCACGATTTTGGAAGATAAACCCTGGGGAGAGAAATCGATGGGGACAACCCTTCAGCAAAGTGAAGGAGAAAAAGCAGATGTATCAAGCGAATCCGTGCGGCTTCGCCTCTGGTGGGGGAAGTAAAGAACCGTGTCGTCGTGGTAAAAAAAGGGTTCCCTGCAACCAGGTCACCCTTGGGTCTGCTTATTGAATGGTATGTAGCGTTACGATGAAAAGAATAAGTTCAGATACCGCCGTCGCGAACTTCCAGATAACGCTCCAGCTTGCGCTTGACGCGCTGCAGGGCGTTGTCGATCGATTTGACGTGGCGATTCAAATCCACCGCGATCTCCTGATAGGACCTTCCGTCCAAATACAGCATAAGCACTTTGCGCTCCAAATCGCTGAGGATCTCGGACATCTTGTCCTCCAGGCCGGTAAACTCTTCCTGGTTGATGATCAATTCTTCCGGATCGCTCACCTGAGAGCCGCAAATGACGTCGAGCAACGTTCGGTCCGATTCCTCATCGTAGATCGGCTTGTCCAAGGAAACGTACGAATTCAGCGGAATATGCTTCTGCCTCGTTGCCGTCTTGATCGCGGTAATGATCTGGCGCGTAATGCACAGCTCCGCGAACGCTTTGAACGAAGCAAGCTTATCCCCCCGAAAGTCCCGGATCGATTTGTAGAGTCCGATCATGCCTTCCTGTATGATATCTTCGCGGTCGGCACCGATGAGAAAATAAGACCTAGCCTTAGCGCGCACGAAGCTCCGATACTTGTTGATCAAGTATTCCAACGCTTCACTGTCGCCTTCCCGAACCGCCTCGACAATGTCTTCGTCACTTTGGATCTCATAGTCAAACCTTACCCATGTATCGAGTTTGACACTCACCACAAATCCCTCCGGCCGCAACGCACGGTTCCCCGTCACTCATTCAAGTAATACGAACAGTATATATGAAGGTGCATACTAGCGTCAACCGCAAAAGTACCAAAAGATGTAAAGTCGAACTTTGTCAAGGGTATATGGTAGTAGAACTCGAGAATGCCCTTTCATTCCCTACGCCATCGTTCAAACAACTGTCTCAGCTCCGGACTTAGCTTGGCATCCAGCGTATTGCGGCTGGAATTGGCGCTGCGCTCAGCGATTTTGGCCTGGATTTCCTTCTCGCTTTGCTCCACCTGGATCAAGAGTTCCCTGGCCGAAATCCGCAGTGCGCCCTGTCCAAAAATCACATGCTGCTCCACCATATCGCTCGTGGCAACATAGATTTGCCGGCGACGGTGGCTCAGCTCGCCGACCAGCCGTTCAATGCATTCGTCCGCCGTTTCCTTCTCCTTGGTGAATACCAGCTCCACCTTGTTTTGGGTATAGGACTTTCCCAGCCCCGGAACCCGATAAGCATCAAAGACGACGATCACCTTTCTCCCGGAAAAAGCTTGATAATCGGCGAGCCGCTCAAGCAGCCTGTCCCTTGCGGCTTGCAGATCCCGCTTGGACAGTTCCGCCAACTCGGGCCAGCCGCCGATCATATTGTATCCGTCAACCAATAGCACATCGCGCACATCGCGCATGCCTTTATCCTTCAGCGCGTCGTCTGCGCAGCACTTCGTACATAATGACCCCGGCGGCAACCGAGGCGTTCAGGGAATTGAGCCGTCCGTTCATCGGGAGCTTGACCAGGACGTCGCACGTTTCCCGAACGAGGCGCCCCATACCTTTGTTCTCATTGCCGATGACGATCGCCACCGGCCCAGTCAGCACGTTGCCGCTGCGGTACATCTCTTCTTTTGCGCCTACGTCTGTACCAACGATCCATACGCCTGCTTCCTTCAATTGCTCCATGGTCTGAACCAAATTCGTTACTCGTGCCACGGGAACGTACTCCACCGCTCCGGCCGAGGTTTTCGATACGGTGGCAGTCACCGCCGCCGAGCGGCGTTTAGGAATGATCACTCCATGCACCCCGGTACACTCTGCCGTCCGGAGAATCGAGCCCAGATTATGCGGGTCTTCGATCTCGTCCAGAATCAGCAAGAAAGGCGGTTCCCCGCGTTCCTGCGCACGGGCTAGCAAATCGTCCACTTCCGCGTAGGCGTAAGGGGCAACTTGAGCGACCACGCCCTGATGCTGCAAGCCCGGCGCCATTTGGTCCAGCTTGCGCTTGTCCACAAATTGCACGACAATGCCGTGTTTTTTCGCTTCAGCCACGATCGGCTGGGTGAGATGCTTCTGGGCGCCTTCGGCTACCCATATTTTATTGATTGTGCGGCCAGCATGCAGCGCTTCAAGCAGCGAATGCTTGCCGCCAATCCATTCTTGTTCCTCCATCGGAATCCTCCTATGCAATGGTAACGCGTTGTTAGTCACGGTCCCGATTGTCCTCCAAATCGGCAAACCCGTGGGCGATCAACTCGCGGAGGCGGTCATGCGCTCCGGTGTAATACAGATAACCGACCAAGCTCTCAAAAGCGGTGGCAAGGCGGTAATCCTGCACGTTGGCGTTCTTCGGCACCGTGCCGGATTTGGCGTTGCGCCCTTGGCGGACAACGTCTTTCTCTTCTTCTGTGAGCAGCGGCTCGATTCGCTCCAGCAGCCGCGCCTGGGCCTTGGCCGAGACGTACTTCGTCGATTGGCCATGCAGGTGATGGGGCCGCAAGTTCGGGCGGGCCATCACGTGCTGGCGGACGGCGACCTCGTAGACGGCGTCGCCGATGTAGGCGAGGGCGAGCGGCGGCAGCAGCCGAGCCGGCTTGGCGGGCGGATCCGGGAACCAGAGCGCGGCGGGTGCGCCGAGCTCGGGGGCCGCAGGACCGCCCTCTGGGGCGCGCGGCGGCTCGGGAGCCGCGGATTGCGCGGCGGCGCTGGGCGCCTCAGCCGCTAGGTCTGGCCGCGCCGCTGCGGCGGCGTCTTGGCCCGGCCAGGCGTCTGTGCCTAGGCCATGCCGGTCGCCTGCGCCGGCCCTTGGCTCATGCGGCCCGCTCATTTGCGCCGCCATCTCATGCCCTGCGGCGTATCTTCGAGCACGATGCCGCGGGCATCCAGCAGGTCGCGGATTTCGTCCGCGCGCGCCCAGTTTTTGGCCTTCCGCGCTTCGGCCCGCTCCGCGATCAGCGCCTCGATCTCTTCGCCGGGCAGTTCGGTCTCCGGCGGCAAAGCGATGCGCAGCACGCCGTTCATCTCCTCGAACAACTGCAGCGCCGCTTCCAGATCGCCGCGTGCCGTCACCGGCTGCTGCAGCAGCGCATTCACCTCGCTCACCCACTCAAACACCGCCGTAATCGCGTCCGGGGTGTTGAAGTCGTCCTGCATTTTGGCATGGAACAAATTGCGGATCGTTTCCAGCTTCTCTGCCCACTCCGGCGTAACCTTCGTTTCGCCGCCCTGCGGTGCCGTATTCAGCCGATGACGAAGGTTGTTCGCGGCGTTGCTGATCCGTTCCACGCTGCGCTCAGCTTGCTGCATCGTCTCTTCCGAGAAATTCAGCGGATTGCGATAGTGGGTCGACAGCATGAAGTAACGGATCGCTTCCCGTTTATATTGTGCGCGCAAGTCCTTGACAAGTACGCCGTTGCCCAGGGATTTGGACATTTTTTCCCCGTCGATATTGATATATCCGTTATGCATCCAGTATCTGGCCAACGGCTTGCCAGTGGCGGCTTCCGACTGCGCGACTTCGCATTCATGGTGAGGGAACTGCAGGTCCTGGCCCCCGCCGTGAATATCCAGCGTGTCCCCTAGCAGCTGCCGGGACATCGCCGAGCATTCGATATGCCAGCCGGGACGGCCTTCGCCCCATGGGCTGCTCCAATGGATTTCGCCGGGCTTGGCCGCTTTCCAGAGCACGAAATCCTCCGGATGTTCCTTGCGTTCGTCCACGTCGATGCGGATGCCGAACTGCAGCTCGCCGATATTTTGACCGGACAGCTTGCCGTATTCCGGGAATTTGTGCGTACGGAAAAATACGTCCCCGCCGCTTTCATAGGCAAATCCTTTTTGCTCCAGGTCGCGGATAAAGTTGATGATCACATCCATGTTCTCCGTAACCCGCGGATTTGCTGTGGCGCGCGGAATCCCCAGCCCGTCCAGATCCTCGTAATAGGCTTTAATGAACATCTCGGCGACTTCCGGCACGGTGAGGTTCATCTCTTCTGCTTTGCGAATCAGCTTGTCATCTACATCCGTAAAGTTCACGACGTAGTTCACGTCGTATCGCTGATTCTCCAGGTAGCTGCGCACCACATCAAAAAAGATCATCGGCCGCGCATTTCCAATATGAATATAACCGTATACGGTAGGTCCGCAAACATACATCTTCACTTTCCCCGGCGTCAGGCTGACGAACTCTTCCTTCGCCCGGGTGAGGGTGTTATAGATCTGCAATCCCATACTACACTTTCCTTCCCTGTAAGGTTGATTTCTTGTGGTAGTTTTCCAATCGGCTTCCCATCACGATGTATCTCAAAGGGTGGGCTCGGCGTCGAATCGGTCCCCATCGCTAACGGACCTCAGAGACCTTATTGTCTCATTTCCCGGGGATTTCCCGGTTTAACGGACTCCAGCGGCCTTATTCCGCCAAAATCCCATACAGAGCGAGCAATCTTGGGCAAATAACGTCATCTCTGTCCGTTAGGTTTGAGACAGCCCGTATTCCAGTACATTAACGTCTCTAGAGTCCGCTAGACGCGGGAAGCTCGACCGCCAGCACCCGTTCACATCTCCGTCGGCTGCTTCTCGCGCAGCTGTTGCTTGAGCTCTCGAACTTCGCTGCGCAATTGCTCAATCTCACGCTGCATTTCGCGCATCGCGTCGACCACCGGGTCCGGCAGTTGATGGCTGAGCCGGTCCAGACGTTTTCCGTCCTGGCGAACCACTTTCCCCGGGATGCCAACCACGGTGCTGCCGGCAGGTACCTCCTTCAGGACAACCGAGTTCGCTCCAATGTTCGCCTGATCTCCGATCTTAAACGAACCAAGCACCTTCGCCCCGGAACCGATCACAACATTGTTGCCGACGGTTGGATGCCGTTTGCCTTTTTCCTTCCCGCTGCCGCCCAGCGTGACTCCCTGATAGATAACCACATCGTCCCCGATTTCGCAAGTTTCCCCAATGACGACGCCCATGCCATGGTCAATGAACAGCCGATTGCCAATTCGCGCTCCAGGATGGATTTCAATGCCGGTAAAAAAGCGACTGACCTGCGAAATGATGCGTGCCGTCGTATACCAGCGGTGACGATAGAAAAAGTGCGCAATCCGGTGGCTCCAAATCGCATGCAGACCGGAATAGGTAAAGATCACTTCGAACCAGCTGCGTGCCGCCGGGTCGTTGTCGAACACCGCCTGGATATCGGATCGGATTCTCTTGAACATAGTCTTCCCCACCTTCTTTTCCTATCGCAAACAGATACCTAATAAGAAAAACGTCTATCGACGTACATTCAAAGTAGACAGACCGAGTTTAGCGGAAGTTTTTCTTGCGATATCAGGATGCCAATCCCCCGAAGTTTATACTTTCTGATATCTAAAAAAAAACGCCCCTGCAGCTTACGCTGCAGAGACGCCTGACGACGCGGTTCCACTCTGCTTTGGATGAGTTAGCCTCAGGGGCCGGTTGATGCCCATCACAGGTTCAATCAAGCCTTTGTCCTAAGCCGACTCCTCCCTCTTAAGGTCCTTAACGCGGACAAAACGGCGAAAGCTACCTTCGCCTCATTCAAGGCGTGTTCGCATTCGCGGCTCCCGGGTGCATTTCCGCCAGCACGTATCCGGATAACTTCCAGCCTGGTATCTTCTTTGCGTGGTCCGCTCTGAAGGGTCCCGGTTATCCTCTCTGGTCGATACGGCTGATCGCGTACTTCTCCCGATCTATGCCGTTTGGCTCTCAAGGCGGCGGTCTTCCGCCATTCCTCTAGTTGTAAGGTCTATCTGCATTAATATTACCTAATGGACGTCCTACTGACAATGGCAGCCGAAAAAATTTCTCCCTCTCTAACGCTGATCACAGACGCTAATCGAGCAAAAAAGGGGCACATTCAGCGCTAACGCTTGCCAGACACCTTATTCCTTGATTTCAGCAAGGAT
Source organism: Paenibacillus sp. p3-SID1389 (assembly GCF_025151705.1). Classification (NCBI taxonomy): domain Bacteria; kingdom Bacillati; phylum Bacillota; class Bacilli; order Caryophanales; family Paenibacillaceae; genus Paenibacillus; species Paenibacillus sp. p3-SID1389. The sequence goes on from NZ_JALXVO010000069.1 coordinate 6,111, forward strand.
ATGAGCATAATTTGCCACAATAAGCACACTGACAAGCGTTTTAGAACAGAAAACTCGTTCGTTTCGCCTAAATAAGTGCTGTGGCAAGCGTTAGCGCAATATCGATATGCACCGTGTGAACTCTTCTCCCAAGTCAGCTTTGACCTAGCCGCCCGGCGCCCTACAAAGCGGCGATCCGCGCCTTCAACCGATCAACGACCTTGTCCCGGCCCAGCAGGAAAATCGTCTGGTTCAAGTCACGGCCATGCATTTGGCCGGTCAACGCCACGCGGATCGGCATGAACAGGCCTTTCCCCTTGCTGCCCGTCTCCTTCTGCACCTCTTTGATGGCGGCGCCGATGTTCTCCACGCTGAAGTCGGCAAGGCCTTCAACCTTAGCCAAGAACGTCGACAGCACGCTTGGCACTTGCGGCTCGGCCAGCACGGCAGCTGCTTCTTCGTCCACCGACAGCTCGCTGCGGAAGAACAACTCCGACAGCTCCACGATATCTGAAGCAGCTGTCATTTGCTCTTGATACAACGCAACAAGCGCCTCGGCCCATGCTTGCTGCTCCGGCGACAGCTCGGCCGGTAGCCGTCCAGCCCGTTGCAGATGCGGGATAGCCAGCGAAGCGATCCGCTTCGGATCGGCGTTCTTGATGTAATGATTGTTCAGGTGCGCCAGCTTGTTCGTATCAAACACCGCCGGGCTGCGCGATAAACGGTTCGCATCGAAGATCGAAATCAGCTCATCCTTGCTGAAAATCTCCTCTTCCCCTTCCGGCGACCAGCCAAGCAGGGCGATAAAGTTAAACATCGCTTCCGGCAAATAACCGAGCTGATCGTACTGCTCGATAAATTGAATGACCGATTCGTCGCGTTTGCTTAGCTTTTTGTGGTTCTCCCCGACGATCAGCGTCATATGCCCAAATACCGGCGGTTCCCAACCAAACGCATCATAGATCATTAACTGACGAGGCGTATTGGACACGTGGTCCTCTCCGCGCAGCACGTGCGTGATGTTCATCAGATGATCGTCCAGCACTACGGCGAAGTTGTAGGTTGGGATGCCGTCTTTTTTCACAATGACAAAATCCCCGCTGACGTCGGATTCAAACGAAATCGGCCCTTTCACCAAATCGTCGAACGTAAACGTACGGCCTTCCGGTACACGGAATCGGATGCTGTATTGGCGGCCTTCCGCGTCGTATGCAGCCAGTTGCTCCGGCGTCAGGTGACGGCATTTCCCGGAGTATCGCGGAGTCTCGCCGCGAGCCATCTGCTCCTCGCGTTCCTTCTCGAGCTCTTCTTCCGTACAGTAGCAACGATAAGCAAGCCCCCGGTCCAGCAAATCCTGCACCAGCGGGCGATACAAATCCAGACGCTCCGTTTGCCGGTACGGTCCGTAGTTCCCGCCGACATCTACGCTTTCGTCCCAATCCATGCCCAACCACTTGAGGTAGGTCAGCTGGTTCTCCTCACCGCCGGCCACGTTGCGCTTCACATCCGTATCTTCGATGCGGATGATGAATTTCCCCCCGTGATGTCTGGCAAACAAATAATTAAATAACGCCGTTCTGGCGTTCCCAATATGTAAATGACCCGTTGGACTCGGCGCATAGCGCACGCGTACTTCAGCCATTCCAATCCCCTCCCTAGTTTTAAGACGTTGCCGTCAAGGCTCTATCCTTTAGCGAAAATACTACCTCACAAGCTTATGATGATAACATATTCTGAACCAGACAGACAACGCATTGCGCCGCAATGCCTTCACCGCGTCCAGCAAACCCGAGCTGCTCGGTGGTCGTAGCCTTTACGTTAATGAGCTCCGGCTCGGCGCCCAGGGTGCGGGCAATAACCTCCACCATTTGCGGGATGTGCGGGGCCATCTTCGGTTTTTGTGCAATAATCGTTGCGTCCAGGTTGCCGATGCGGTACCCTTTCTCAATAGCCATATCCCATACTCGCTGCAACAATACCACGCTATCCGCATCTTTAAACGCCGGATCGGTATCCGGAAAATGGCGGCCGATATCACCTAACCCCAGCGCCCCCAAAATGGCGTCGCTGATCGCATGCAACAACACGTCGGCGTCCGAGTGCCCCAGCAAGCCTTTCTCATATGGGATATGCACCCCACCGATAATACACGGCCTGCCCTCCACGAGCTGATGCACGTCAAAGCCTTGTCCTACTCTAAACATCCTCTACCCTCTCCCAGTCATCTTTTAATCACGAAGCAGCTCGAGGAGGTGAACTCGACATTGAATCTTGAATTCACTCAGTCGCTCCGCGATGAACTTTACCCCTGCCTCTTCCTCCGGACAAACTCCGCATAATCCAGGTCCTCGGGCGTCGTGATTTTAATATTGTCATAGGCCCCTTCCACCAGCTTGACGGGGATGCCCAGCCGTTCGACCAGCATCGCGTCATCGGTGCCGACGAAGCCTTCCTCGACGGCCCGATCATGGGCCGCCAGCAGGTCGGTACGCCGAAAAGCCTGCGGTGTCTGTATCGCCCACAGGCTGCGCCGGTCCGGGGTCGCTGCGACAAAGCCCTGCGCGTCCGCCTGCTTGATCGTATCCTTCACCGGTACGGCAAGGACGGCCGCGCCATGCGTTCTTACGGCTTCGCAGCAAGCCGTTATCTGCTCACTCGTGACAAAAGGGCGGACGCCGTCATGCACCAGTACCCAAGGCGTGCTGAGATGCAGCAAGCCTTGGCGCACCGAGTCTTGACGCTCAGCCCCGCCCGGAATAATTTGTATTTGTTCGCCTGTGCCATATTCGGCAATCCATGACCGGCACCGGTCCACATCCTGCTTCCCGGTGACAAGCACGATTTGCGAGATCAACGGATGACGCCGAAACACCTCCAGCGTATGAATAAAGATCGGCTTCCCGTCCAGCAGAAGATACTGCTTGCTTTCCACCGTCCCCATCCGTGTGCCGCGGCCTGCCGCCACCACGATGACTCCCGTATCGCCGCTTGCTTGCAACCCTATCATGATCTGCCTCACCTTTAACTGAATTCAACCGCACCGCAGCTAGTGCAGCGCAGTTAATTCCATCATACCGAATTACTGGGCTTTTTCCAACAGTTTTGGTTTGGCAAAAATCATTCGTCCCGCCGAGGTCTGCAGCACACTGGTCACCAGCACCTCCGTAATGGTGCCAATGTAGTCGCGTCCGCCTTCGACGACGATCATCGTCCCGTCATCCAAGTAAGCGACCCCTTGTCCATGCTCCTTGCCGTCCTTGATCACCTGAACCATAATTTCTTCACCAGGCAGCACGACCGGTTTGACCGCATTGGCCAAATCGTTGATGTTCAGCACAGATACGCCCTGCAGCTCGCACACCTTGTTCAAGTTAAAATCGTTCGTCACGACCTTCCCCTGCAGGACCTTGGCCAGTTTGACGAGCTTGCTGTCCACCTCGGAGATTTCCTCGAAATCCCCTTCATAAATCATAACCTTAACATCCAGCTCTTTCTGGATTTTGTTCAGGATATCCAGCCCCCGCCGCCCGCGGTTTCGCTTGAGCAAGTCCGAGGAATCGGCGATATGCTGAAGCTCCTCCAGTACGAACTCCGGAATGACAATCGTTCCTTCGATAAAGCCGGTTTTACAGATGTCGGCAATTCGTCCGTCGATAATCACGCTCGTATCCAAAATTTTGTGTTCCTCTGCCCAGCGCTCCTCTTCCGGAGCGGGAGCCCCCCATTTACCGGACTTCCAAAGCGAGGACAGCTCTTCCTTCTTCGCCAGCCCAACGTAGAGCCCAATGTAGCCAAACAGCGCCGATACCGCGAATTGCGCCATGCTCTCCAGCGTGCCGAGCCAGGACAGCAGGGGGTAGACCATTAAGGAAAGAAGAAGTCCCGCAGTCAAACCGGCCGCACCGGCAGCCATTTCATTCATCGGGATCCGCGTTAAAGCGGCAATCCATGTTTTTACTTTGGAAGAAACGACGTCTGCAGCCATAGAGAACAGGAACAAGAACAGTAGCGCACCAGCCGCAGCCCAGATCAAATTAGCTGCGATCGGGTTCATTTCGCGAAACCAGTCGCTCGCAGCCCCCGGTAACACACCGGACAAGCCGCCGGTCGTATAACCGAACCAGGCCCCGCATAAACCAGCTAGAATCATCGAGTATTTTTTCAGCACGTCTCTCTTCACCTCCTGAATAAGTATCTTCTTTAGCCAGTATGAACCAATTTCAGAGCACCTAATCCTGGACCCTCACTTTTTTCCAAAAAAGTACCAACGAAAATCCAAATGCACCCCATAACGATGGGATTTCAGGTTGATCTTGAAGGAAAAGGTGGAATATAATGAATTCAATTCATAATATTGAGGTGGATGGAAAATGAGCGCACCAAGCCTACAGTCTTTTCAAGACCAAGTTTCTGAACTGTTGCTCCGTCACCGCAGCCTGTTGGATGTCTTGTCGAAGATGGGACAAACCAACGCCGCTGCCGTCCGTTCCGTGACCAAATCCGTAACCGAATGCGGTTGCATCGAGCTGCACGCCACCAAACAAGACTTCGAACCAGGCATGAATTTGCAGCAAGCGAAAGAAACAATCGCCAAGCACGTCCATGGTGAGCTGTGCGAAAATTGCCGGGATGTCATTACTAATGAGCTTGGACGCAACCTTTTCTATATGTCCGCCCTTTGCAATTTGCTGGATATTAACATGGAAGAGATCGTGGAGCGCGAATCGCAAAAATGCGCCACGCTGGGTTTTTTTAACTTATCGTAAGCGTATCTTGTACTTAGGTAATGGGGAAAATGCAATCGTAAGAGGAAATCAAAAAGGCATCGATCCTTTCCGCCCGCGGGAGATCCATGCCTTTTTTCTTATTGGTGGGGTTGTTTGGTTATTCTCATCGTTTGGGACGATACGCTTCTTGAGCATCATTGTCTTCATCGTCCTGATGTTTGCGGCGAAGCAGCCGGTTGATGTTCTGCCGAAGACCGTATGCCGCGTAAATGACCAATGGGATAAAAATCAACTTCGCTGTCTGATCCGGAAATACGACGGCGATCACCACCGCAAAAATTACAACCAGCGGCGTATACACGATGGTTCTCTTTGGTAAGCCGATCTTTTTGAAATTCGGATATCTTACCGTGCTAATCATCAAATACGATAACAGAATCATGGATACCACAAAGTATGGTGCCGAAATTTCCCGGTAAAACAGCGACAGTGTTGCCAGAACCCCGCCTGCAGCCGGAATCGGCAACCCGATGAAATAGCCCGGAGCCCCCTTCTGAACGTTAAACCGGGCCAGCCGCAACGCCCCGCACATCGGGAAGATGATCGTGACTGCCCAAGCGACGCCGGAAGGAAGGCTGTGAAAAGAAATCATGTACATAATCAGTGCTGGAGCCAAACCAAATGATATCAGATCTGATAAAGAATCGAGCTCTTTGCCGAACTCGCTTTGAGCGTTCAGCGCACGGGCGACCCGTCCGTCTAAACCATCGAGCAGCATAGCGACAATTACCATAATGGCGGCCAAGCTAAATCGGCCTTCCATTGCCAGCAAAATCGCCAGCATTCCGAGAACCAAGTTACCTAATGTAAAAAGGTTCGGAAGGGATTTTGTAATCATCTCTTCACCTCGAGTAGATATTCCTGAACCATTCATTGATGATAGGTGATTTAGATTTGTCTGTCAATGAACACCTGTTCCTGCAAGCGTTTGAGCCCCTCTTTGATGGAGCGTGCCCGCACCTCGCCGATCCCGTCGACTTCATCCAGCTCCTCGATGCTGGCCATCATCACATTGGGTAAGCGGCCAAACCGTTCGACCAGATTGTGAATAATGACATTAGGCAAACGGGGAATTTTGTTCAACACGCGATATCCCCGCGGTGAGATCAACTCCTCCGAAGTCGCGGCGGAAGAAGGATAGCCCAAGAGCTTCGTGATATGGTTATCATCCAGCAGCTCATCGTCGGTGGAGCGTTTCAGCCCCATAATAATTTCTCGGATCGCTTCGTCGGAGTCTTCTTTGGCATAGTCTTTATACAGCAGCCAAGCCTCTTCCTCCATGTTGCTGACCAGTTCCTCCATCTGCATGCTGATCAGACGTCCCTCGGTCCCCAATTCGTTGATGAACCGTTTGATCTCCATCTTGATCCGGATGACCATTTCCACCCGTTGAATGACGTTGATCACCTCTGGCAAGGATACAAGCTCCTCAAATTCGGAGGCCGTCAGGTTCGTTAAGGCTTGATTCAGAACGGAGCGGTACTTCTCCAACGTCTGAATCGCTTGGTTCGCCTTGGTCAGGATCACGCCGATTTCCTTCAGGGCATACCGTAATCCCCCTTGATACAGCGTGATAATGTTCCGGCGCTGGGAGATGGAGACGACCAGCTTGCCGGTCTGTTTGGCCACCCGTTCGGCCGTACGGTGCCGGATCCCTGTCTCCGAGGAAGCGATCGAGGAGTCGGGGATAAGTTGAGTATTGGCATACAGGATTCGCTTCAAGTCTTCGCTAAGGATAATGGCTCCGTCCATTTTGGCCAGCTCATAGAGATAGTTCGGCGAGAAATCACAGTTGATGGAGAAGCCGCCCTCAACGACTTCCATGACCTCCGGGCTGTAACCAACAACAATCAGACCACCGGTTTTGGCCCGTAACACGTTTTCGAGTCCGTCACGAAAAGCCGTTCCCGGTGCGACAAGTTTCAGCAATTCGTTCATTTTCTCTGCATGGGTAGTTTCCTTCATCATCTAATGCCCCCTAATCTAACGCAACAGCTAGCGCATCTGCAACGGTATTTACACCTATTAATTGGATCCCTTGCGGACCTTTCCACCCTTTCATGCTCTTCTCCGGCAAAATGACTCGTTTAAAGCCCAGCTTGGCCGCTTCCTTCACGCGTTGCTCCGCCCGGGAAACTGCCCGCACTTCGCCGGTCAAACCAACTTCTCCAAAGAACACGTCATACGGCTTCGTTGGGATGTCGCGGAAGCTTGAAGCTACACTTACCGCGATGGCCAGATCGACCGCCGGTTCATCCAGCTTCACCCCGCCGGCCAGGTTGACGTAAGCGTCCTGATTTTGCAGGAACATCCCCATTCGCTTCTCAAGGACGGCGATAATCAGGTTCATCCGCTGATAGTCTACCCCCGTGGCCATCCGTCTTGGCGAAGGAAAATGGGTGGCTGAAATCAAGGCCTGCAGCTCGACCAGCATCGGGCGCGTCCCCTCCATGCTGGCAACGACAGTGGAGCCCGCCACGCCGAGCGGCCGTTCGGATAGAAACAGCTCCGACGGATTTGCCACCTCCGCCAGGCCGGATTCGTTCATTTCAAAAATGCCAATTTCGTTAGTCGAACCAAAGCGGTTCTTCACGGCCCGAAGCAGCCGATAGGAATGATGCCGTTCGCCTTCGAAATACAACACGCAATCGACCATATGCTCCAGCAGACGCGGTCCTGCGATCGCCCCTTCCTTGGTCACGTGACCGACCAGCACCGTGGCAATGCCTTGCCCTTTGGCAATCCGCATAAACCTTGCAGTACATTCCCGCACCTGTGATACACTTCCGGGAGCGCTGGTAACCTCCGGCAAGTAAACCGTCTGGATCGAATCGATCACCAGGAAATTCGGTTTGACCTGTTCGATCGCTTCTTCGATCCCGTCCATGCTGCTTTCGCACAAGACGAACAGTTCCGCAGACAAGGTTCCCAACCGTTCCGCCCGTAACTTCGTCTGGCGGACGGATTCCTCCCCTGAGATATACAAGACTCTCAGGCCGCTGCGCGCCATTTCATGCGAGGTCTGCAGCAACAGGGTCGATTTCCCGATACCGGGATCTCCCCCAACCAGGACCAGCGAGCCCGGCACGACACCGCCGCCAAGCACCCGGTTTAATTCCCCGATGCCCGTTTGAATTCGCGGTTCTTTGCCGCTCTCTATATTTATGATCGATTCCGGCTTTTCTTTCGCATGAAAAATCCCGGAAGTCATTCCCTGCGTTTTGACGGGTTTCTCCACTTCTTCTACCATGGAGTTCCAAGCGCCGCAGCCCGGGCATTTTCCATACCATTTGGGCGATTCATAACCGCAATCGGAGCAAAAAAACTTATGTTTTACTTTAACCATTTATCTCTCCTTCTCGCCTCTGCAATATTTTACAGACTTAGCAGACACCGTATCGTTAGGGTTACTAAAATTTTACCACCCTTTCGCTTTGATCGAAAGCTATGAGAGACCACGGCCGCCATGGCGGCAGGATTTAAAAAAGGCAGCCCCAAAGCATCGCTTTGGAAGCTGCCTTTCACTTATTTCATCGGCTTTAACGTTACGGATTTGTAGAATTTAACTACATTTTTTTACACAAGTTACGCATTTTTGATGAACGTTCCCGTACGTTCGACCTTCAGTTCACCATTTTCTTCGTCAATCGTCAACGAGTCGCCTTTCTTCACGTTGCCGGTCAGCAGTTCTTCGGACAGGCGGTCTTCGATATGCTTCTGAATTGCCCGGCGGAGCGGACGTGCGCCATACGCAGGATCGTAGCCCACCTTCGCCAGGAACGCCTTCGCCCGATCAGTCAGCGTAAAGTCGACATCGTATTCGCGCAGGCGTTTACGCAGTTCTTCGGACATCAGTGTGACGATTTGACCGATATGTTGCTCCTCGAGCGAATGGAAGACGATAATTTCGTCGATCCGGTTCAGGAACTCCGGACGGAAGCTCTTCTTCAGCTCTTCCATCACTTTGCCCTTCATGTTCTCGTAATCCGCGCCCGCATCTTGAACCGCGGTGAATCCGAGACGTGTATTGCGTTTGATCGCTTCGGCACCAACGTTCGAGGTCAGGATGATCAGCGTGTTGCGGAAATCGACCACACGGCCCTTGGAGTCGGTCAACCGGCCGTCTTCCAGCACTTGCAGCAGAATATTAAACACTTCCGGATGCGCCTTCTCGATTTCGTCCAGCAGGACAACGGAATACGGTTTGCGGCGCACTTTCTCGGTCAGCTGGCCGCCTTCTTCATATCCGACATATCCTGGAGGTGCGCCAACGAGACGGGCTGTGGAGTGTTTCTCCATGTACTCGGACATGTCGATCCGGATCACGGCGTTCTCGTCGCCAAACATCGCTTCGGCAAGTGCGCGAGCCAGCTCGGTTTTACCTACCCCGGTTGGACCCAGGAAGATAAAGGAGCCCATCGGACGCTTCGGATCCTTGAGTCCTGCACGTGCCCGGCGGATCGCCCGGCTGACCGCCTTCACGGCTTCCTCTTGCCCGATGACACGCTCATGCAGGATTTTCTCCATATTGAGCAAGCGTTCGGTTTCCTCTTCCTTCAGCTTGTTAACCGGAATTCCCGTCCAGCTGGCAACGACTTGGGCGATATCCTCCGGCGTAACTTCGGAATCGGTGCGTCCTTGTTTTTCTTTCCATTGGTTCTTCGTCGTGTCGAGCTCTTCGCGAATCTTCTGTTCTGTATCACGAAGCGCCGCCGCTTTCTCGAATTCCTGGCTTTGCACCGCCGCGTCTTTCTCCTTGCGGATGTCCTCCAGGCGGCTTTCCAGCTGTTTCAGATTCGGCGGTACCGTGTACGAGTTGAGCCTTACTTTAGACCCCGCCTCGTCAATCAGGTCGATCGCTTTGTCCGGCAGGAAGCGGTCTTGGATGTAGCGGTCGGACAATTTGACCGCTTGCTCGATCGCCTCGTCGGTGATTTTCACGCGATGGTGCGCTTCATAGCGATCACGCAGCCCGTGCAGGATTTGGATCGCTTCTTCGACCGACGGCTGATCCACCGTGATCGGTTGGAAGCGACGTTCCAGCGCGGCGTCTTTTTCGATATATTTCCGGTATTCATCCAGCGTGGTTGCGCCGATGCATTGCAGCTCGCCGCGTGCCAGCGCCGGCTTCAAGATGTTCGAAGCATCGATGGCGCCTTCTGCGCCGCCGGCTCCGATCAACGTGTGCAGCTCGTCGATAAAGAGGATGATATTCCCGGCTTGGCGAATTTCGTCCATGATCTTTTTCAAGCGGTCCTCAAACTCACCGCGGTATTTCGTCCCCGCAACGACGGAGCCCATATCCAACGTCATGACACGTTTGTCACGCAGCGTCTCCGGAATTTCGTTGTTGATGATCTTTTGCGCGAGACCTTCAGCGATGGCTGTTTTCCCGACGCCGGGTTCCCCGATCAGCACCGGATTGTTCTTCGTCCGGCGGCTCAACACCTGGATCACCCGTTCGATTTCTTTGCTGCGGCCGATCACCGGATCCAAATTGCCCTCTTTAGCCGCAGCTGTCAAGTCGCGGGCCAAGCTGTCCAACGTTGGGGTATTCACGTTCGTTGGGGTGCCGTGATGGCTGGATACGGCCTCACTGCTGCCCAGTAGCTGCAGCACTTGCTGGCGCGCTTTGTTCAAGCTGATGCCAAGGTTGTTCAGGACGCGGGCCGCTACGCCTTCCCCTTCACGAATCAGGCCGAGCAAAATATGCTCTGTCCCAACATACGTATGGCCGAGTTTACGCGCTTCATCCATGGACAGCTCGATCACTTTCTTGGCACGCGGTGTATAAGCGATATTGGTCGGTTGCTCTTGTCCGCGGCCGATCAGCGTTTCCACTTCATCCTGTATTTTCTCAAGTCCCAGACCCAATCCGATCAGTGCCTTGGCGGCGATGCCTTCGCCTTCACGGATCAGGCCGAGCAGTACGTGTTCTGTACCGATATTGTTATGTCCGAGTCTTACGGCTTCTTCTTGAGCTAGTGCCAACACCTTCTGCGCACGCTCCGTAAATCTTCCAAACATCATCTTCTCCTACACCTCCATAGTTGGTACTACCCGTTATTTTCCCATTCGTTCCCGAATGAGTTTGGCGCGGTACATATCCCGTTCCCCCGGGGACATGCTGCTGCTAAATTTCTTCTGCAAAAAACCGGGCTGCGTCATGACGTTCAATTCATTTAGCGCTTGAGTTGATACGCCTTCGATTAACCCTAAGTCAACGCCGAGCCGGACATCCGACAGCCGCTGGGCGGCTTCCTTCGAGTCGATGATGTACGCCTGGGACAAAATCCCGTAGGAGCGCATCACCCGGTCCATCATGCGCAGCCGCGATTCGCTGATCAGCTTCTCACGCGCCGTCTTCTCATGCTGAATGATCTGCAGAACCACGCCGTATAAATTTTCGATGATCTCAGCTTCGCTTTGTCCTAGTGTAATCTGATTTGAGATTTGAAACAAGTTACCCATCGCTTCGCTGCCTTCGCCGTAGATCCCGCGGACAGTTAAGCCGACCTGCGATACCGCAGATAAAATCCGCCCGATCTGCTGCGTCAGCACCAGTGCCGGCAAATGCATCATGACCGAAGCACGAAGTCCGGTTCCTACATTCGTCGGACAGCTGGTTAAGTATCCGCGCCGGTCGTCGAAGGCATAATCCACATGGGATTCGAAAATGTCGTCGATTGCCGTCGCTTTTTCCCAAGCCTCTTGAACCTGGAGCCCCGGATATAAACACTGGATGCGCAAATGATCCTCTTCGTTCACCATAATGCTCAGGCTCTCATCTTCGCTGATGAAGACCGCTCCATTTCTGGAGTCATTCGCCAGGTTCGGACTGATCAAATGCTTCTCAACCAGTACTCGTTTATCCAATTCATCCAAGTCTGCAAGAAGCACCGGGTATAGCTTGCCGTGAGCCTGGAGTGCTTTATCGCTTAGAACCCCCTGCAGAAGCTTCAGCACCTCTTCCGATTGCGTGTTGGTGGCCAACATCGGGAAGGGATGGTGCAGGATGTTGCGGGCGATCCGTACCCGGCTGCTCATAACGATATCGGACTCTTTCCCTTTGCGGCTCATCCATTCGCTCAGCGGCTGTTCGGTAAATCGGAGATTGGTCACCCTACATCCCTCCTACTCTGCAGATAAGTTCTTCTCAAGCTCGCGAATTTGGTCCCGCAGCGCTGCTGCCACCTCGAACTCCTCTTGGAGGATCCGGTATTGCAGCTCACGGCGAAGATCCTCGAGCTTACGTTTTACTTGAATATGACCGCCGATCCGTTTTGGCACCTTCCCGACATGAACGGTATTGCCGTGGACCTTCTTAAACAGCGGATCCAGACGATCATTAAAATATTTGTAACAAGAACTGCACCCAAAACGCCCGATTTTGCTGAACTGGGAATACGTCATACCGCATTCTTCGCAGCGCAGATGTTCTGGTGTGCTGTGCCCGGAAATCTGACCTTTGGTCGCCGGGCCTAAATCAAGGAAGCCCGACAGCAGGTTATGAATCGAAAAGCCGCCCGAGGTGCCGGGAATCAGCTCCCCTTTTTCCCTGGCGCAGGTTTCACAGAAGTGAAACTCCGTCTTCTCACCATTCACGATTTTCGTAAAATGCAAGGTTGCCGGGCGTTTGCCGCATTCTTGGCATTGCATCGCACGTCCCTCCTTACGGGATAGACTAAGACAGCAGATCCTTAAACCTGTATTTGTGTTACATCATGCTGTTAACTCAACAATGAGATTAACATCGCTCGCATCATTCTTGCCCGGATCTGGTCGCGATACGGCAGTTTCACTGCCAGCACATCGCGGGATATCGCCGAGCGCATCATTGCGGCCTCCCGAGGGGTCAAAATACGGGCTTCCTCCAGGCGATAAATCAATCCTTCCGCCGCAGATTGCCCGATCTCTTCCCCAATCGATTCATGCAAGTGGGTGTGCAGCGATGATGGTCCCGGCAGTTGCAGGCGCCGAATCCGAACATAACCGCCACCGCCGCGCTTGCTCTCGACCAGATACCCCTTCTCCAGAGTAAAACGGGTGCTGATGACATAGTTAATTTGCGACGGCACGCAGGAAAATTGGTCGGCAAGTTCGTTACGTTGAATCTCTATAATCCCCTCAGGACTTTCATGCAAAATACTCTTGAGATATTTTTCGATGATATCGGAGATATTACGCATCACTCATCCTCCATTATTCCATACGTGTATCTCATGTTGCGGTTTGACACCACTAAAAGTCGTCAAGAATGGATGCGCGTCTTGGCTTGGAGGCACATCGCAATCGTCAAAATCGGTTGCTTGCCATGGGCGAAGAAGCACATATCATCGTCAAGAACGGATGCTGGCCGCTTGCTATGACATAAGATGCTTATCGCGTCGAATTGGTCATGGCCCGCGAGGCACATCGCATCATCAAGAACGGACGCTGTCATGGCCTAAGAGCATCGCACCGGATGCAGGTAATCACCTATAGGGCGCACTGTGATCCGGTTCTGTTCTGTTGACTTTGACTTTCTTTGACTTTATAAACATTATACCATAATTTGATGATTTGCCAAGAGGGGCTACAGTTTCAGTTCCAGTGTGGACTTTACGCTTACAAAATATTCGTGCTAAAGCGTATGAGAACACAGCCCAGTTGGTGCCTTTAGCACAGCGTGTCCTTCATCTTCAGG
>NZ_JALXVO010000007.1:0-125439 GCF_025151705.1 Paenibacillus sp. p3-SID1389
TTCCCTTTGCCGGTGTGGCGGAATTGGCAGACGCGCGCGACTCAAAATCGTGAGGGAAACCGTGGGGGTTCGAGTCCCTTCACCGGCATCAAACAAGCAGATTTATTAAATCACGATTCGTGATTTAATAAATCTGCTTTTTTTGTTACAACGTGAGATGATCTTAAGTTTAATAATTACAATACCAAATGGCATCGAAGAGCTCAGGAGGAAACGATACAAAAGTCACCCAGTGAAAATTGATATAGCTGGCACAATAACTTACTTGAGTTAATGTTCGGCAGTAGCGCTGAAGCGTACGAGAAATTGTGCATTGACGGTTACTTGGTTAAGCCGTCTACTTTTGAATATACAAATGAAAAGAAATTTGGTTTCTTCAGTAATTGGCGGAGATAGCCAGGAACCAGAAATTGTAGCAGAAATTATAAATGGGTAGTATGAATTTCATAAGCAATTATTATTGCGATTTATTTGATTTAAATGGATATATTTTCTATTGATGTAATAATGTTTGACAAAAAATATTGAAATCAAATCTTAATTTGCAGTTTCTGTCTTGCGTCGATGTTGTAAGATGTTAGCTTTAATGTGCCGGCCGGATCAATAATCGGGTTGTTTATTGGTGATAACGGGGCAGGCAAATCAACGACATTCAAAGTAATCCTGGGAGTAGTATCCAAAAGATAGCGGTATAGTAAAAATATATAAGATAAAAAAATGTTTTGTACATAGTTGATAGAGTAGGCTTTTAGAGAAGAGGGACTTAGTCTAAAAAGATAGATTTAGATTTTCTTGTAGGGTTAGATGTGTTGTTTTTTAGTTGGAATGAAAACTTTTAAAGAGGTGAAAAACAGTGATCTCAAAAAAGATGAAAGCATTAACTGTATTTAGTCTTTTGGCATCTTTATTATTTCTTAGTCTTAATTCAGGTGTTTATGCATCGGAAACGAATCTTTCAAAAAGTACATTAGATGAAATTTCTGCTGTTTATGACTCCCTACCAAAGAATTTGAAACAAAATAAGGCCAATCTTATTAATGAGAACATTATGATTTATGATGAAAGCGGCCGAATTAAAAATGAAATCCATTCTGACGGACTTTCGGGAGAAACAGCTGTATCAAATAAATCTTGGAAAATTCAGCAATGCAGAAACAACTTTGAAAGATGAAATAGCTAAACAATATTCCCAAGGGCTAGTTGACAGTTCCACTGTTAATAGTCTCGAGAATAGTTCTGTTACTCCTTTTGCAGTTGTTGATTATTATGTTGCCGGCAAAAGGATGAATTCACTATTATCCTCAAGTGATTTTCTTTACAACAATGACGACGCAATGACTGAAAGTGAAATTCAGAGTTTCCTTACAAGTAAAAATTCTGTTTTAAGGAATAACATTAAGATTTACGCTATCAATTCTAGTGGTAATGCTTATGATACTGGTAGAACAGTAAAACCTTCAAAGGTTATTAGTGATGCAGCAAAGAATGCGGGTATTAATCCTCGAGTGATACTGGTTACCCTACAGAAAGAAAGCAGTCTAGTTACCAGTACAGATACTAACGTTAACAGAAGAGCATTTCATTACGCTATGGGCTATGGAGCGACGGATAGTGGGGATATTACCACGTACACCGGTTTTGATAAGCAGGTCGAACTTGCCAGTGCGTGGATGTATGATAAGTGGCTGCATGATTCCAAGCTAGATGTGTTTTTGACTGTTAATGGCGGTGTATCAAAAACATCTGGTGGTGTGACTTATGCTGGGAAAATACAGGTGGACACTTTTCCAGCATGGGTATTGTATACGTATACTCCACATGTAATTGACTATTCTTTATTACCGACAATAGGTGGCGGAAACTATTTATTCCTGAAAGTCTTTGAAGGCTGGTGGAGTAGCTGGTATGATTGAATATGAATAAAGAAAAAACACATGCGAGAGGATTTTTTATAATAAATGAAAAAAATTTTAATTGCTATTGTAAGTTGTCTGATTTTAATAGGCGTACTTTATTATATCAACTCTGATCCAAAGCGAGGACAAGAAGATCTTCAAGCATTATTCAACAGGTGGGATAGAGGAGAAGTAGAGGATTCAGAGAAAACAAAGATCATGAACACACTAGCCGATAGATTAAGGGAAAATCCACAGTTTTCTATTAAAGAGATAGAAGAAATATCAAATTTCTTTTCATTTTTTGAAGCTGATTCCTTAAAAGTAATTCAGTACATTGAAAATCCGGAGTTTTACGGCTCCAGTGGTAGGGAGAGTTTTCACATTGTGGTCTATAACGATCTGGTCGAGATCATCGACAGTCGAGGGAGTATGCGGATTGAAGATATAAAAAGGCGGGACGAACACCTTTATTATGTTTATGCCACTGATTATAAAATAACGAATATAACAGGTATCCACATATTTAAGATTGAGATCGAGGATGGACAAACCCTAGACTGGAGTTCTTTGATTAATAAAGAAAGGTTGACTGACAATTTTCAATATGATGAAGCAAGTGAAGTATTATATTATCACGATGGACACATCTATTATAAAGAAATAAGGGACAATGGGAATGAAGTTTTGATTACAGCAGCTGATACCGACTACTTATTACAATTGGGTGATGATGGTCTTTATTATATAGCACCTGAATAACGCTTATAAGGTATCGACTCGCAAGAAGTGACGATACGTCTGAATGCGGCGCTGGTTAAAGAGTAATCCAGTTTATTCCAAAGAACGTTGCCATCATGAGTCACGATAATATCACCATACTCAAATGCTGCAAAGCTGATATCATTTGTACCTTCAGGGGAATAGATAATAACGAATAAAATCGAATATTAATGCTTGACTTCTATGTCGAAGTCGATATAATAGAAAGAGTGGCCCGATTTTTTAGAATCGGTAAAACACTTGATTACGGGACGTAGCTCAGCTTGGTAGAGCACCTGGTTTGGGACCAGGGGGTCGCATGTTCGAATCGTGTCGTCCCGATCCATGGAAGCAGTCATCTTAACGGATGGCTGCTTTTTTAATGTTTAAGAATGGGATGCCGCCGTTTTCGAGAATTGAATAAAGGCTCCCACTATCGGTCAAAATAGAGACAAAAGTCCGATAGAAGGGGATAACCGTGAATATCTTCCAAATCAAAAAACATCTGAAAAAACGATGGAGAAGATGGAGACGCGCCATATGGACCGCCAGCGCCTTGGCACTGATTGCGGTTATGGCCTGGATGGGGCTTCGATTATCCGATCAAATGGAGAAGTTGATGGCTCGTGAACCGATGGCGATCGAAACCCTGGGAATGTGGCAAGAAGCTGCTCCGGATGCCGATAACGAATGGTTATCGGATCTGGAAGAGGGGAAATCGAGAATCGTCCATCTGACGAAAATATACACCTGTGGTGAAGAAAGCAGTGTTCTCGGCATTATGACCCCCAATGAAATCGCTGAGTTGATGAAGGATCACCCTACATGGAAAGGCAGACTTGGCGCAGGGGGCGACGTTTGGATCGAAGAGAAAATCGATGGTCTTTCCGAAGACTGCAAAACGCAAGGATACATCGGCTTGGACAAGGATGGCAACTTAACGTTATTTGACGGTCCGCCGAAGAAGGAAAAGGCAGTTCGTACTTTTTTTCAGATCGACGTGGAAATGATGGAGAGCGCTTTGCCGGCAGAAGTAATCCAGCAGTTGCGGCAAGGGATTCGTATTCAGGATGTTGAGGAATACAATAGTGTACTGTCCACCTTCAGCGATTTCGCGATTGAACCGTCGGAGAGAGTCATGCAGCAGGAGGAACAGCCTTAAAACGCTGCTCGCTTATTATCGCTGAATGAATAATAGAACAACCAGAAGAGGGTGTCTCATGAAGTTATCGTAGATAACGGAGGGACGTCCCTCTTTTTATTTTGCCAGCGTTAATTACACTTTTTTCACCTGCAAATAAGTTTTTCCTCAATCTTGACCGATCTTTTGCTATAATAAAGTGAATACATATGTTCGCTTTATGTAGGACAGGGCTCCATCCGAGGATCAAGGGGGAGTTATAGCAACGATAGGGGGAGATGAGCCTTGCGGATACTTGGAATTGACCCTGGCATTGCGATTGTCGGGTTCGGATTTATCGATAAACAAGGCAATAGGGTCACGCCGGTGCAGTACGGCTGCATCCAAACCGAGGCCCATACGCCCGAGGAAGAACGGCTTATGCATGTCTATGAGGCGATGGTTCAGTTGATTGACAAATATAAGCCGGATGCGGTGGCGTTCGAGAAGCTGTTTTTTAATCGGAACGTTACGACGGCGATGTCGGTCAGTCAAGCGAGGGGCGTGTTGGTGCTCGCTGCGGCACAGAAGGGGCTTCCGATTGCGGAATACACCCCGATGCAGGTGAAGCAGGCGATCGTAGGTTACGGGAAGGCGGAGAAGCGCCAGGTGCAGGAGATGACGCGCATGTTCCTGAAGCTCCAGGCGATTCCGAAGCCCGACGACGTGGCGGATGCGTTATCCGTGGCGATCTGCCATGCGCATTCGTATACTTTAAACTCTAAAATAAACGAGGTATTGCGTTCATGATCGATTTTTTGCGGGGCCAGATTGCCCATTTGGAAACAGAGTACGTCGTCTTGGATGTACAGGGGGTAGGGTATCGGGTGTTTTGTCCGAATCCGTACGCTTTTGCAGCCAAAGGACAGGAAACGGTGACGATCTACACCCATCACCATGTGCGTGAAGATGCGATTCTGTTGTTTGGATTCCCCACTCGTGAGGAGCAGAAGCTGTTCCGCAAGCTGATTGAGGTATCCGGGATCGGCCCGCGTGTCGCGCTGGGGATTTTGAGCGGCGGGAGCCCGGACCATGTTGTGGCGGCGATTCATCAGGAGAATGTCTCCTTTTTGACCAAGCTGCCCGGGATTGGGAAGAAGACGGCGCAGCGGATGATTTTGGACCTGAAGGACAAGCTGGAGGGCGTCGGAGGTACGTTGTTTGATCCGGTGCCTGCGGATGTTGGCGAGACCTTGGGGGATGACGGTAATCCGGGATGGCCGGAGGCCCGCGAAGGCCTGAAAGCACTGGGTTATACCGAAGCAGAGCTGGACAAGGTATGGCATCGCCTGAAGGACGATGTCGGGCCGGACGAGGCGGTAGATTCCGTCATGAAGAAGGCGCTCAAGCTGCTGTACGCCGGCTGAGGATGAGGACAGGAAGGGGAGCGTAGCGCATGATGGAGGACCGGATTATTTCCGCGAATTTAATGCTGGAGGACCAGGCGGTGGAGTTAAGCCTGCGGCCGCGTTATTTGGCGGAGTATATCGGACAGAACCAGATCAAGGAAAATTTAAAAATATATATCGAAGCGGCAAAAATGCGCAAAGAAGCGCTGGATCACGTGCTGCTCTATGGACCGCCAGGACTCGGCAAGACGACGCTGGCTAACATTATCGCCAACGAGCTGGGCGTGAATTTGCGCACGACCTCGGGACCGGCCATTGAGCGGCCGGGGGATTTGGCTGCGCTGCTGACCAATCTGCAGGAAGGCGACGTCCTGTTTATCGACGAGATTCACCGGCTGCATCGGACGGTGGAGGAAGTGCTATATCCGGCGATGGAGGATTTTGCGCTGGATATTATGATCGGCAAGGGGCCAAGTGCGCGGTCGGTTCGGCTGGACTTGCCGCCTTTTACGCTCGTTGGCGCTACGACGCGGGCAGGGCTCCTGTCGGCGCCGCTACGAGACCGTTTTGGGGTCGTCAGCCGCCTCGAGTTCTATAACATCGACGAACTTAGCTATATCGTGTCGCGAGGCGCGGATATTTTCGGCATCGAAATGATTGGGGATGCGGCGACGGAAATCGCGCTTCGTTCGCGGGGAACGCCGCGGATTGCAAATCGCTTGTTGAAGCGCGTGCGCGACTATGCGCAGGTGCGGGGCGATGGCATGATTACCACAGAAATTGCCAAAGAAGCGCTGAAAATGCTGCAGGTTGATCCTATGGGGCTGGATTTGATCGACCACAAAATGCTGCGGGCGATGATTACGAGCTTTCGCGGCGGCCCCGTCGGGCTGGATACCATCGCCGCAACCATCGGTGAAGAGAGTCAGACGATCGAGGACGTGTATGAACCTTACCTGCTGCAGATCGGATTTCTGCAGAGGACGCCGCGAGGACGGGTGGTCACGCCGGCAGCCTATCAGCATTTAGGTCTGCCGATGCCCGAGACACCTTAGCATTTGTGAACTTGGCTCGAAGGCATCATAAAGGGGGAGAAGCAGGTTTGAAACGTACAACACGAACGAGACGAGCATTTTCGTTAGCCCGATGGGGAAAAGGAATTGTTGCGGGTTTGCTGTTAGCTGGGGCTTTTCAGCTGCCGGCAGCGGCTGACGATTCGGATACATCTCGCGTCCGCGTAGCGATGTACCTGGACTTGGGCAGCACCTATAAATCGACAACTCCAGCTGTTACTTTAAAAACGGCGGCAGCGGCAGAGGTAATCTTGGCGGGCAGTTCGGCGCCGGAGACTTGGCTGCAGCTGGGAGCGGGGGCTACGACGAGATTTAGCGTCAATGGATATAAGGTTAAAGCATTGGAATCTGCGGATTGGGCAACGGTCGCTGCTGCGGTCAAGAAGCTGCAAGCCACGTCAGACCGTCCGGTGGCTTATGCCGTAAATCAAGCGGGAAGCACAATCTACCGCGTTTATACAGGCCCTTACGCCAGTGCAGAGGAAGCGCAAAAAGCAGCGGATCGGGTCAGCCAAACGCTGTCTGCATCCTTAAAAGGCGCTAAAGCCGAAGCACGCGGCCCTCTGTACGTGTCCGCCGGTTCGTTTGCAAGTCAGGCGGAAGCCGAGAATCTTCGCCAAACGCTGTCCGCCCAGCATGCGGAGGCGGTAGTGGCGATGACCGGCCCCGGGCAATATGCGGTATGGGTCGGCGGCGCGTTAAGTGCCTCCGAGCAGTCCGCGCTCCAAACCGAGCTGGCCGGACTCCATCCGAATCTTTCCTTAGCGCCAGTTAATGAAAATGTCCCTGCATTACTCCTGCACCGGGACGTGACGCTAAATTTGGAGGCTCCGGCAGGCGTTGACCATTATGAGTTAAGCGGAGAAGGCACCAAATTGACGCTTCGGGATAACGGCAATTCGCCGATCCAGGTGGTGGAGCGTTCGGGGCGCAGCTACCGCGGAGATTTTGAGATCAGTAAAGTGAACGGCCAACTGGCGCTCGTCAACGAGCTGCCGTTAGAGCAATACCTGTATTCTGTTGTCGCCGGTGAAGTTCCATCGTCTTGGCCGCAGGAGGCGTTGAAGGCCCAGGCGGTTGCGGCACGCAGCTATGCGCTGTATAATGCAGGGCTCAATAAGTTTAAGGTAGCCGGCCTGGTGGATACGACTTTAAGCCAAGTCTACAATGGGACGGAAAAAGAGGTCGCCAGCATCGTTCAAGCGGTGGATGCTACGGCAGGAGAAGTGCTGGTATCGTCAAACGGACAAATTGTAGAAGGCATCTTTGCGTCGAACAGCGGCGGGGTGACGGCGGATTCGGTTGAGGTTTGGGGGAATGTGAATCCGATCTATTCCAGCGTTCCCAGCGACGGGGACGAATCTGCGCAAGCCTCATTAAAATCGTGGTATTATGTGCTGTTGTCGAGCGGGATCACGGGATACGTCCGTGAAGATAATACCGTCGTCAACGGGACGAATCCGGCAGGGTTGCAGAAGCTGATGGTGACGACCAGCAATGTACTGGTCCGGAAGCTGCCGCTCATTCAATCGGATGTGGATCCCCTGGCGAAGCTGAATCCAGGCGACCAAGCCATCGTATTGGACAAGGTGCCTGAATCCAGCTCCTATGCATGGATTCGCGGACCATATACCTCCGATGAACTGGTGAAGTCTCTAAAGGGGAAAACGACCTCCGACGTCCCTTCCTCGATATCCAATCTGGAGGTCAGCCAGCGGGGCCCATCCGGACGCGTGACGCAGGTCAAAGCCAATGGACAGCCGCTGAACGTCAAATATCCGGATACGTATCGCTCTGCTCTGAATGGCTTGCCCAGCACTTTGTTTGATATCGTGCAAACGGGACGTTATACTGTACAAGGTGCAGGAGGAACGACTGGTACCGGTACAGCTATGTCCGCAACGACGATTCAGTCGGCATCAGGCAAGACGACAGCCAGCGGCAAGCTGGTTGTGATGAGCGGCGATCGAACAGCCCGCGTGGTGGATACGTCGAACCAATTCGTCTTCGTGGGACGCGGAAACGGTCATGGCCTGGGACTTTCCCAATGGGGGGCCAAAGGATTGGCCGACGCCGGGTATGATTACCGGCAAATCTTGCAACACTACTATCAAAATGTGTCTATCGTTAAGGAATGAGAATATACCGATGAATGTAGATCTATACGACTTCGAGCTTCCGGAGGAGCTCATCGCCCAGACACCGCTAGCCGAACGCACCGCTTCGCGCTTGCTGACGCTAAATAAACAGACCGGGGAAATCCGGCATCACAAGTTTTCCGATATATTGGATTACTTACAGCCAGGCGATACGCTGGTGCTGAATGATACGCGGGTCATTCCCGCCCGCTTGTTTGGGATAAAGGAAGGGACCGGTGCCAAAGCCGAAGTGCTGTTGCTCAAAAACTTGGGCGAGGACCGCTGGGAAGCCTTGGTCAAACCCGGTAAGAAATTAAAAACCGGATCGGTGATCGTGTTTGGGGACGAGCTGCGAGCCACCGTCGAGTCCGAAGGGGATATGGGCGAACGCGTACTTCGGTTCGCTTATAAAGGGATTTTTAACGAAATCCTAGATCGCTTGGGCCAAATGCCGTTGCCTCCTTATATTAAGGAGAAGCTGGATGACCGCGAACGTTATCAGACTGTGTATTCCAAGCATGAGGGTTCAGCCGCCGCACCAACGGCAGGCTTGCATTTCACCGAAGAGTTGCTGGAGCAAGTGCGGGCGAAAGGAGTGACGATCGCTTTCGTCACGCTGCACGTCGGGTTGGGCACGTTCCGGCCGATGTCGGTGGACCGGGTTGAGGATCACGTCATGCACGAAGAATATTATGTGCTGCCGCAGGAAACAGCTGACGTCTTAAATGAAACGAAAGCGAGAGGCGGCAGGGTCATTGCCGTCGGGACGACCTCGGCACGAACGTTGGAGACGGTGGCTAAGCAATGTGAGGGCGGCCCCATCGTCAAGAGCAGCGGCTGGACAGGGATCTTTATTTATCCCGGCTACCAGTTTGGACTGGTCGATGCGCTGCTTACGAACTTCCATCTCCCGAAATCAACGCTGGTGATGCTGGTCAGCGCGCTGGCGGGACGCGAGCGGATCCTCCAGGCTTACCAGGAAGCGATCAACTTGAAGTACCGGTTCTTCAGCTTTGGTGACGCCATGTTTATTTACTAAACGCATTTTTATTTGAGTAGAGGATGGTTGATCAGATTGGCAGCAGCAATTACGTATGAACATATCAAAACCTGCAAGCAGTCCGGAGCCCGGTTAGGGCGCGTGCATACGCCGCACGGCTCGTTCGAAACACCGATCTTTATGCCGGTGGGTACGCAGGCAACAGTAAAAACGATGAGTCCGGAAGAGCTGAAGGAGATGGATGCGCGAATCATCTTAAGCAATACGTACCATCTCTTCCTGCGTCCGGGACATGAAATTATTCGTGAGGCCGGCGGACTGCACAAATTTATGAATTGGGACCGCGCGATTTTGACGGACAGCGGCGGGTTTCAAGTGTTCTCGCTGAGTGAAATGCGCAAAATCACGGAGGAAGGCGTACATTTCCGCTCCCACTTGAACGGCGATAAACTATTCCTGTCTCCGGAAGTGGCAATGGAAATCCAAAATGCGCTCGGCTCGGACATCATGATGGCGTTTGACGAATGCCCACCGTATCCGGCGGATTATGAATACGTGAAAAATTCCCTGGAGCGTACGACCCGCTGGGCGGAACGCTGCTTGCAGAGCCATGCCCGTCCGCACGATCAAGGACTGTTTGCCATCGTTCAAGGCGGCATGTACGAGGATCTGCGCAAGCAAAGCGCCCGCGATTTGACTTCCCTAGATTTTCCGGGGTATGCTATTGGTGGACTGAGTGTAGGCGAGCCTAAGCCGCTCATGTACGAGGTGCTGGAATATACCGTTCCGCTGCTGCCGGCAGACAAGCCCCGTTATTTGATGGGCGTCGGGTCTCCGGATGCTTTAATTGAAGGAGCGATTCGCGGCATCGACATGTTCGATTGCGTGTTGCCGACACGGATTGCGCGTAACGGAACGACGATGACCAGCCAAGGCCGTTTAGTCGTACGCAATGCTCAGTATGCCAACGATTTCGGACCGCTGGATCCCGAGTGTGACTGCTATACCTGCCGAAATTACTCCAGGGCGTATCTCCGCCACCTGATCAAAGCCGACGAGACGTTTGGGCTGCGATTAACTACATACCATAATCTGCATTTCCTCATCAATTTGATGGGTAAAGTGCGTCAGGCGATTATGGAAGATCGGTTGTTGAGTTTCCGGGATGAATTTTTTGAGCAGTACGGTCTGTTTGGCAATGACAAAGGATTTTAAGCAAAGTTTCAGTTTGATGTTGGAAAGGGGGAAATGACATGTTCTTTCAGTATGCCGCGCAACAAACATCTGGAGGTAATCCGCTAATCTCCATGATCATTCCGTTTGTTATTATGATCGCCGTTTTCTACTTTTTATTGATTCGTCCGCAGAAGAAGAAGCAACAGCAACGGAACTCGATGCTGAGCGCTTTGAAGAAAGGCGATAAGATCGTGACGATTGGCGGATTGCATGGAACGATTATGGAGCTGACCGACGATACGGTAGTGCTTCGCGTGAATGACGTGACAAAGCTGACGTTTGACCGCAGCGCGATCAGTCACACCATTAAAGAGTCGGAAGGTTAATCGCGTTACAGACAAACACAAATAGGAAGAGCCTGTATGCTACAGGCTCTTTTTTAAGATATCAGAAAGTATAAACTTCGGGGCATTGGCATCCTGATATCGCAAGAAAAACTTCCGCTAAACGCGGTCTGTCTACTTTGAATGTACGTCGATAGACGTTTTTCTTATGGTCTGATGCGGCTTAAGGTTTCCGGATCGCGCGGAGTTCGCCAAGCGGTTGCCCCAGGCAAGGCCGATGGTGGAGGCCAAAGCAGCCAGTACCAGCCCTCCAAGCATGTCCGTCAACCAGTGAATCCCCATATAAAAGATTGAAAACACTATAATCAATGAACAAGCTGAAGCAAACCAACCCCAGCGCCGGTTCCCTGAACGGATCGCCAAAATAGCCATCGATACGGAGACCGAAGTGTGGAGGCTAGGAAAGCAGTTATTCAGACCGGACAAGGGGCGGTAAACCTGTTCGAAATTTGGAAAAACCTCTAGCATATAAAAGATAGCCCCTGACGGCGGATACGACCATACCTCGTTCACCGGGAACAGCAAATAAAAGGGGACCGCTGCCAGATAATTGAGGATCACAGTGCAACAGGTCGCATAAAGAAACGGCAGACGATCATCGGACGCATAGATTCCCAGCGATGCAAGAATTAACGCCTGCAAGATGACTAGATAGAAGAAAGCTGTTATTACCGTTACAGTCGTTGAGTGAAACAAGCTTTGAAACGTTGAAACGAAATGTCCCTCAATTCCAAATACCCACGGTGTGAAATCGGTATGAAAAGGAAGATGATCTTCTAGGATCAGTTCAAACTTATTTATCAGCAACACGCCAACCATCAGAAGTAAAAGCCAAAGCAAATGTTTTGATTTGATCAGTTGCTGCAATAGGGAAGTAACGGCATGCCATGGCGAGCGGAGCGTGTTCACCCAGACCATGATGATCACGGAAATCCCGGTCAGCCACGAGATGCCGGACATGGAATGATCCATCGTGCGAGAACGACCTCCTCATGATGATGTCGATTGGACTAAGTCTAACTTACCATGAATGGAGGCCGCCGTAAAACCTTAAGTTATTTGCGGCCAAGATTTACGCCAATCATGCCGCCGATCGCACCGATGACAAACCCCGGCAGGATATATCCCCATTCCCGGAGCCCCAATGACGTATCTAGAGCCAAGAAGCTGATCAGCAGCAAGATGAGCACGTACAGTGCACCGGTCAGAGCGCCTTGATACCATCCCTTCTGTTTGGCACGTTTGCCGGAGACGATCCCCCCGAACAAGACGGCAACAGCATGCACCAGATACGTGTACATCGACAGTTCAAACTCTTCAACCATTTCGCCTTGCAACAATAAAGATAGAATCAATGCGCCGATCATCATCCATAAAAATCCATACCACAACCCTGCAACGGTGGGCTGGGACATACGCATCCCGAAAATTCGGCGGATCAAATGCATCGTGGTCAGCCTCCTGTTTTCTGTCTTCGACAGACGTTTTACCACATTTTATGGTCAAGCTAACTGAGATAGACCTACTTGGCCCAATTGAGTTAGGAAGATTCATGTAAGCCTCCCGGATTTTAACCTGTGATCTTTCGCATGGAACGGGAAGGCGGCGGTCAGAATACCAATACCATGTTTTGTGCGAACTTGTAACCAGAGGAGGGATTGGCGTGGTCGAGCATGTGGCAAACCATGTTTTCCGAACCGTCCTGATGTATTTCTTGGTATTCGGAGTCATGCGGATTATGGGAAAAAGAGAAATCGGCGAGCTGTCGATCTTCGACCTGGTCATCTCGATCATGATCGCAGAGATCGCCGTTTTTGCCCTGGAAGATATCAATCGGCCGATTTATGACGGAGTCATACCGATGTTGACCCTGCTGCTGATTCAAATCGCCATCGCCATGCTGTCGCTTCGCTTCCGTAAAATAAGGCTGTGGTTTGATGGCGAGCCCAGCGTCATTATCCGAAACGGGAAAATTAACCGGGAAGAAATGAAACGCCAGCGATACAACTTAGATGATTTAATGATGCAGCTGCGCTCGCAGCAGATCGACAGCGTTGCCGACGTCGAGTTTGCCGTGTTGGAAACGAGCGGGCAGCTTAGTGTGATTCCCAAAGACAAATCCGAAGGGGGAGAGCAGCCTTCCCAAAAGAAGGATGCCAACCTCTCGGCAAAAATCAAATATGAAGCACTCCCGCTGCCGCTCATTATGGATGGCAAGGTAAACGACGAGAACTTGCGCAAAATCGGAAAAACCCGCTTTTGGCTGAAAAATCAGATTCAAATGAAAGGCTTAACGGATTTCAAGCAGGTGTTCTTTTGCAGTATCGATCATAATGGAAAGCTGTATATCAATGAGATGAACGCAAAACAATAACCTTCGTTATTTCCGAAACCATTTGCCTAGGACAGGCAGCCGCTTAAGGTCATGGAGATCAAACAATCCCATGATTCCGGCTAGAGCTAAATACAGCAATCCGGACAGGGAGGCCGCCATCAAGAACTGCCAGCCCATTTGAGAGCTCAGGACGAGGTTCTTATATAAATAGTCCGCGGCGGCGGCCATGATGATCATCGCCGCTCCAACCTTGAGGATATCCAGGTAAGGCATACGATAACGCAGTGATTTGGACACACCGACAGCATGCATGACGGTCACGATGATAAAGTTGATAATAATCGCGATAATTGCCCCGTAGATGCCTAGTGCCGGGTTCGAGGCCAGATAGAAGATTAAGGTGATTTTGATGATGGCCCCAACCAGTGTGTTAATGAGTGCGCGGCCCGGCTTATCCAACGCTTGCAGCGTGGCCTGCAGCGGCGTTTGGATATACAGCAGAAGGGCGAAGGGGGCCATGATTTTGAGCATGCCTCCGATCGTGCCATCGTTGTACACAAGCCGGCAGATCGGGTCAGCCAACACGAACATGATCGCGGCGAACGGAGCGCCGGTGACCAGCGCAAGCCGCAAGGATTGATGGAGACGCAGGTGGATCGTTCTGGTGTCGCCGCGTGCCTGCGCTTCAGCCAGCGAAGGGACAAGCGAGACGGCGAGCGACGAAGTTAACGCTCCCGGCAGCAGCAACAGCGGGATGATCATCCCTTGCAGCGCCCCGTATTGGGAGGTCGCAACGCCAACTCCTACGCCGGCGATCGCCAAGCTCCGCGCGGTTGTAATCGACTCCAGCAGGTAGGAGAGCGAGCCGACCAGACGGCTGCCGGTAACCGGAATGGCGATGCGCAGAATTCGGCGCAGGTTGGCGTGGAACGGATAGGCGGAGGAGGCGGATGTTTCCTCATTCGGGTTCACAGCATTGGCAGGGCTCACTGCTAGATTGCCGGGTGTAGAGCCTCCCAGCCGCTCCCTCCGCTTCAGGCGGTGATACTGCCAGAGCAGGACCCCCATGCCTACGATCTCGCCGGCAACAACACCAAGCATGGCTCCTGCAGCCGCATAGGCGATGCCCATCGGGAGCATGAGATACGAGAACCAGAGGACGCCGATAATTCGGGCCACCGTTTCCATGATGGACGACACCGCCGAGGGAATCATATCCTGCTTCCCTTGGAAATATCCGCGGAAGACCGAAGAGACTGAGACGATGATGATCATCGGGCTCATTGCGATAAAAGTGTGATAAACCCGGGCATCGGTCAGAATGTAACGGGTCACCCATGGCGCGCCAAACAAGCAGAGAAACGTAAACAGAAAGCCGGCTGCCGTCGTAAATACTAAGCTTGTCCGTAAAATCGACACCGAGCGCCCGGGCTGACCCGAGGATTCTGCTTCGGCCACCAGCTTGGCTACAGCGAGCGGAATGCCGCCGGTAATAATCGTTACGAGCACGAGAAAAAAGGGATAACCGAGCTGATACAGCCCTACGCCTTCGGCCCCAATCACACGGGGCAACATGATGCGCGGAATGAAGCCCAGGAGGCGGTTTACGATCCCAGCCACAAGCAGGATCATCGTACCTTGGATAAAGGTTTGCTTATTCAATCGAAACTCCACTCCCCCGGCAGCACTTTGGTAATTTCTACATACGCGAAGTCGATAGAAATCTGCTGCCTTATAAACTCGTAAGCGAGGCGTACAACCTCTCACTTCATGGATATGACAGACCTGTCCCGGTTCATGACTTGTCTTTTTCGCAAGATTCGAAAACCGAACAACTCGAGCAAGCAGGATTCGAAGATTTAGGGTAGAATGTAATAAGACGGGTTTTCGAAGGAGGCTGGAAGTATGGCTGAAGAACAAATGACGGACCAACAATTAAATGAGGCAATCGAAAGCTTGTGTCGCAGTAAGGCCGAGGAGTTCCGGCTGATCGGGTACGAGCATGTGACCGGACCTGACATTTGGGAATGTATCAGCCATAAATACGAGAAGGGGGGAATCCCTCCCTTGTACCAATTGGTGAATGACATTCTTTCTTTGAAAGTCACCCAGTTTATGAACTATATGACGATGTCCGCCTTTCGGGGATCCCGTTTGGATTAAATGGGATCTTTTTTTCGTGCCGGTCGTTAATCGAATTGACAATTTTAGATAAATTGACTGGTTTTTCGGCCATCGCTATAATAGGAATATTGAGAATTTGAAAGGGGAAAGAAGTACGGGATGAAAAGAATTATCACATTCATAACCGTCGTGGTTGTCTCGTTTGGCATCATGGCTTGGACAACCCCCGACCTATTAAAGAACGTACGTCTCGGCCTTGATCTGAAAGGCGGCTTTGAGATTCTATATGAAGCCAGTCCGTTGGAAGGCGGAGGTCAGGTCACGAAGGAATCCTTAATCCAAACGGCCAAGAGCCTGGAGGACCGGGCGAACAAGCTGGGAACCAGCGAGCCGGAAGTCACGACGGAAGGCACGAACCGGATCCGCTTGAAGGTGGCCGGCGTTACCGATGAAGAAACAGTGCGCAAGACGATGAAGGAGCCGGCTTCGCTGACGTTCCGCAGTAAGGACGGCACGGAGAAGAACGCGGACGAATACAACAAGATCGAAATGATCGGAACCGATTTCGCGGAAAATGGTGCCAAACTGGAATTCACACAGATGAATGAACCGGTTGTCAGCATTAAAGTGAAAAACAAAGAAAAGTTCGCTGAAGTCACCAAACGTTTGCTGGGACAACCCCTGGCGATTTATATGAACGATGAGCTGGTCTCCGCTCCGATCGTTCAAGCCGTTTTGACCGACGGGTCCGCACAAATCAGTGTGGGCGGCGACTTGGAGAAGGCGAAAGAGCTGCGCGACAAGATCAATCTTGGCGCCCTCCCGTTGAAGCTGACGGAGAAATATTCTCAAAGCGTCGGCGCGACGCTCGGTAAGCAGTCACTGGATCAGACGATTGAAGCCGGCCTGATTGGCTCTCTTTTCATTCTGCTGTTCATGGTCGGGATGTACCGGGTGCCTGGGCTAATTGCCTCGTTTACCCTGATTGTGCATACCTGGCTGCTCATTCTCGTGTTCGTCTGGGCAGACTTTACGTTAACTCTTCCAGGGATTGCGGCTATCATTCTCGGGATTGGGATGGCGGTGGACGCCAACATTATTACCAATGAACGGATTCATGAGGAAATACGGGCCGGCAAGAGTATCATGTCTGCGGTCAAAGCAGGGGACAAGCATTCTCTCCGTACAGTGCTTGATTCGCAGATCACGACGATTATCGTTGCGGCCGTGATGTATGCGTATGGTACGGGGGCCGTTAAAGGCTTTGCCTTGGTGCTCATCGTGGAAATCGTACTTAGTATCGCCACGAATATCTATCTCGCCCGTTTCCTGCTGAACCTGCTGCTCAAAGCCGGCAAGCTGTTGAAACCGAAGTATTTCGGTGTGAAGGAGCGTGACATTCGTGAGCTTTAAGAAGAACCTGGATTATATACATCTGAGTAAATACTTCTACACCCTTTCAATCGTCTTGACGATTGCCGGCATCATTTGCTTGGCGTTCTTCGGTTTGAACTATAGCGTAGATTTCAAAGCAGGGTCTAATGTGGATATTTCCCTGTCCAAGCCGCTGACGGCCGATCAAGTCCGCCCGATCTTGAAAAATATGGGGATCGAGGAGAATGAAGCGAGCATCAGTCCTGGACAAGACCGGATGAATATCCGATTTACGCAAGTATTAAGTGAAGAGAATGACGCGAAGCTGAAAGCGGAAATTGCCAAATTAGACGATAAAGCTTCGTTTGAAGTGAATACGGTTGACCCGGAAATGGCGAAAGAACTGGCGCGCAATGCAATTTATGCCGTGTTGATCTCCTGTATCGGGATTATTATTTACGTTGGCATCCGGTTTGAATGGCGGTTTGCTGTGGCTGCGATCATCGCGCTGCTGCATGACGCTTTTATGGTCATTTCCGTCTTCTCGATCTTCCGGCTCGAGGTTGACTTGACCTTTATCGTCGCTGTACTTACGATTATCGGCTATTCGATTAACGATACGATCGTTATCTTTGACCGGATTCGCGAAAATCTGCGATTTGCCAAAACGAAAACTCGTCAGGACCTGATCAATCTGGTGAACGTGAGCGTATCGCAAACGATTATGCGTTCCTTGTATACCGCGTTGACGGTGTTCGTGGCGGCCTTCTTCCTCCTCATTCTAGGCGGAGAGTCGATCCGGATGTTCTCGCTTGCGATGGTGATCGGCCTGTTGTTTGGGGCGTATTCGTCTATCTTTATCGCAAGCCCGCTCTGGTTCCTGCTCAAGAGTAAGCAAAAGCATAAACCGGCTAAAGCTTCCTGAACGGCCGAAATGTCTGATTGAAGCACCCATTCATTCGCTGAATTAAAGCTAGAGCCGCGTCTTCTGACGCGGCTTTCGTAACTTGTCCGCTTTTACGTGCATCAGGAGGGGGATTATGACACGAGAACAAGCTGTTATTCCGGCACCGACAGCATGGCCCGGGATCGTTGGGGATCTTGTCCTGGCCGTGTTTTTGGGGACGGTTGGTCTGCTGTACGACAGTCTGACATTGCTGGCCGGGGCATTATATTCTGCGTACGATGTTGCGGTTGGCGTCGCCGCGAGACTGTCTGTACCGGGAAAAAGGCGTTTGCGGCTGGCTGGTTCGTCCGCAAGCAAAGCGACGCCTGAGCCGCTGCCGGCGATTTTCTTCTCCGTTTTTTTGTTGATGGGCACCGTTCAACTGTGGATTGCGTCCATCACTGACATGGTTGAGGGCGACACCACTCCACCGGAGACTTTCGTTTTGGCAGCCGTGCTCCTATCGATGGCTTTGCGGGAAACGTTGTTTCAAATCAAGTTGCGTATTTCCCGCAGGAAGTCGGATCAGGAGTTGCAGCTGATCGTCGAGAAGCATCGTCATTCGTTGTTCTCATCTGTAGTTGTTCTCGCGGGTGTGTTTGGGGCGATGGGAGGGCAAGCCTGGGATGTGCCCGTCCTGGCGTATCTTGATCCGGTTGCCGCGATCCTTGTCGCCTTACATGTGATGATCCAAGTCTATCGGCTGGTGAGACGCTCCATCTACGGACCGGTTCGGACGGAGGTACGCGAAGAGGATGCTGCTACCTTCATCGAGACGGTACAGCGGGTGCATGGCGTGATTACAGTAGATGATTTGAAAGCGCAGGAGAACGGACATTATGTGACCGTGACCGCCAAGATTAGCGTAAATCCTAAGCTTACCGTTATGGAAGCCAACGATATCGCCAATCGGGCCAAAATGCTGCTGCTCAACCGCTTTTCCCATGTCACTGACGTTCGGATTCAAGTCGGGCCTTACGAGGCGGGGTATCCTTATAAGAGCAATACCGATGCTGATAGTGATTTGCCGAACTTGCTGCAGTAAGCTGGCCCCGGGATAGAACCGACAGGAAGAAAGAAGGTGACGTTTTTTGCTTCATGCCAAATATCGCTGGACACAGCTTCCCTATGACGAAGAGGCTGCCAGACGGCTGGCCGGCCAGCTGAATATTTCCCCTTTGCTGGCGTCTTTGCTGGTGACGCGGGAGATGGAAAGCCCTGAGAAGGCGGAGCTCTTCTTAAGAGGAAGCCTTGCCGATCAACACGATCCCATGCTGCTCAGCGGCATGAAAGAAGCCGTACCGCGCATCCGCCGTGCGGTGGAAAATGGGGAGCGGATTTTGATATACGGGGATTATGACGCCGATGGGGTGTCATCGACGACTTTAATGATCTACCTGATGAGGCATCTCGGTGCTACATATGACTACTACATCCCGCATCGAACGAAAGAGGGATATGGGCTACATATTCCGGTGCTGGAGCATTATCACAAGAAAGGCTTTACGCTGATCGTGACGGTAGATACGGGGATCAGCGCCGTTGAGCAGGTGGCCTACGCCAATGCGGTGGGCATGGACGTGATCGTCACTGACCACCACGAACCGCCGGCGGTTTTACCGGAAGCGTACGCTTTGATTAACCCCAAGCTGCCATACTGCACGTATCCGTTTAAAGGACTGGCCGGGGTGGGGGTGGCGTACAAGCTGGCCCAAGCGCTCCTGGGGGAGGACACCCCCATTGCTTGGACCGAGCTGGCCGCGCTGGGGACGATTGCCGACCTGATGCCACTGACCGGAGAGAACCGGATGATCGTCAAGTCCGGTCTGGCATCGATGGAGCGCTCGGCATTCCCGGGCATGACGGCATTGCTCGGAACCTCCGGCTGGTCCAGCGGGGAAGTTACTTCGACAGCCGTCGCCTTCGGGTTGGCACCGCGGATTAATGCCAGCGGCCGCATGAGCCACGCCAACCGCGCCGTCGCCTTATTGACGGCGGAGAACATGGAAGAAGCCGAGGCGATCGCCGAGGAGCTGGATGTGCTGAACAAGGAGCGCCAAATAATTGTCGAGGATATGGTGCAAGAAGCGCTCCAGCAGCTGGAAAGCCAGGAGCAGTCGGAAGGGCTGCCCGACGTGATTGTGGTGGCCGGCGAAGGCTGGAATGCCGGCGTTGTCGGGATCGTCGCCTCCAAATTGCTGGAACGGTATTATCGCCCGACCATCGTGTTGGGAATTCATCCCGAGACCGGGGAGTGCAAAGGCTCCGCCCGCTCAATTCCCGGCTTTGACATCTATGAAGCCTTAACCGATTGCGCCGACCTGCTGGACCACTTTGGCGGACATCCATCCGCTGCAGGGATGTCCCTAAGCCGGGAGCGATTGGAGGAATTTGGCCGAAGGCTGAATGCTTTTGCCGCCGGGCGGCTCACGCCGGAGCATTTCGTGCCGGTCCTGGAGACCGATTTGACTTGCTCTTTAAAAGACATTACGCTGCAAGCAATCGAACAACTCCAGCAACTGGCTCCATTTGGCATGGCAAACACCTGTCCCAGGCTGCTTCTTCGTGGCCTAAAGCTGCTGGAATGCCGCCAGATGGGCAAAGACGGCAAGCACTTGAAGCTGATTCTTGGCCAAAACGGTAAAACCGTAGAAGCCGTCGCGTTTGGCAAAGGTGAATTGGCCCCGTTGCTGTCGGAAGAAGCTCGGATCGATATCGTTGCGGAAGCCAGTGTCAACGAGTGGAACGGCTCGCGCAAGCCGCAGCTCATGATCCAGGATTTAGCGGTGTCTCATCTGCAGGTGTTTGATTACCGCGGCTCCCGGAATCCATCGCAGCTGCTCGAAGAGCTTCGAGGGAAGCTGGATAAGCTGCCCGCCTGCGGTTCGGGAGCGTCGGCTGTCGTCGTAAATGAAGGTTCCGCATTTTTCCATACCCTTGATTTGAAGGAGACCCCGATTTGGGTATATGATAAGAACGTTGGCGTGCGTCCTGGGAACGAGCTCGCGCAAACCGCTGGGATTCACGCTGCGTCGACATTGTTCGTCCTGGAGCTTCCGGATGCACCGGAGAGCTGGACTGGGATGGTATCCGCTTTTACCGGTCTGGAGCGCATCTATATGCTGCATTCGCTGCGTGCGCCCCAAGAGCGCATCGAGCCGCCTTCTCGCGATCATTTCAAGCTCGTGTACAGCTTGATCTATCGGGGAGCCGGCCAAGGGCTTCCTGAGGAAGAACTGTTGGCGGCGCTTGTGAAGCGTACCGGTTGGTCAAAGCGGATGGTTGAGATGGCGCTTGGGGTATTCGAGGAGCTGGGATTTATTATTCGGGCATCCGGGATGATTCGGATCCATCCGTCTCCTTCCAAGCAGGCCTTGGAAACGTCAAGCCGTTACCGGGAGCTGGGACTGCTGGCTGAAATCGAACAGATGCTGCAGTACGGCCGGGTGCCGGAAATTACGGAATGGATGCTAACCCATATTCAGGGAGCCTCATAAATGTTTTGTTCTGAAACTTAGAAATGATTTGCACGCATTTGAACTAGGAGGAGATTGGTTTGGATTTTAAAGAGTACATCCGGGTGATTCCTGATTTCCCTCAACCGGGCATTAGCTTCAAGGATATTACGACGTTGCTCAATGACGGTAACATGTACCGCAAGGCGATCGACGAACTGAAGCAGCGGGTATCTCATTTGAAGATCGATTTGATTGCCGGCCCTGAAGCCCGCGGTTTCGTTGTGGGTGCGCCGCTGGCTTACGCGCTTGGCGTCGGGTTCGTACCGATCCGCAAGAGTGGGAAGCTGCCTTATAAAACGATTGAGGTGGAATACGACCTGGAATACGGCAAAGACCGGTTAGCGATGCACAGCGATGCGGTAAAGCCGGGGCAAAACGTGCTGATTGCGGATGACTTGCTAGCGACTGGGGGAACGATCTCAACCTCTGTGGATCTGGTTCGTCAACTAGGAGGGAACGTCGTTGGTACTGCCTTCCTGATTGAGTTAAGTGAGCTGGAAGGCCGCAAGAAGCTGCCGGGAATTGAAGTCTTTTCACTCGTGCAATACGAATAAAAATAGATCCCATACAAAAGGGGCTGCTGCCACGTATCACATGGCAACAGCCCCTAATTTGTATAGAAGAGTGAGCTTAATGGGCCGCTTCTTCGTTATCGTTGCTTAACTTCAGCACTTGAATGAGCTTGAAGAACAGGCTAAGCACAATGCCAACGATCGTTGCCAAGGCCATACCCTTCAGCACGACGTTACCCATGGTCAGTTGGGTGCCGCTCAGGCCGATGACCAGCACAACGGTGGTCAGCAGCATGTTGGTAGGCTTGGAGAAATCCACCTTCTGCTCCACGAAGATCCGCAAGCCCGAGGCGGCGATAACGCCAAACAGCAGCAAGGATACGCCGCCCATAACCGGATCCGGAATATTAGCGATGATTGCCGAGAACTTCCCGGAGAAGGAGAGCAGGATGGCAAAGATCGCCGCACCCCCGATCACGTACACAGAAAACACGCGGGTTAATGCCATGACACCAATGTTCTCCCCATAGGTCGTGTTCGGCGTGGAGCCTACAAAACCGGAAAGAATCGTGGAGATCCCGTTCCCCATCAGCGACCGGTGCAAGCCCGGGTCCTTGGACAAGTCCTTGCCCACAATGTTGCTCGTCACCAGCAGGTGGCCGATATGCTCCACGATGACGACCAGCGCGACCGGCACGATCGAGATGATGACGGAGGTATCCCATTGCGGGGTTGTGACCGTCGGCAGGGTGATCCACTTCGCTTGTTCGATCGCTGAGGTGTCGACCACACCCATGAATAAAGCTAGAACATAACCAACGACGATCCCGATCAAGATGTGAATAATCTTCGGAAAGCCGCGGAACAAGACAGCGCCAAGTACCGTAACGACTAACGTCACGAGCGACAGCGTGATGGACGTTCCATCTGGCGTCCAGCCCTCCGAGCCATCGGTGATCCATCCGGCCATGCCGGCTGCGACGGGAATCAGCTCCAGGCCGATCAGGGCAACGATAGCCCCCATAGCGGCTGGTGGGAATACGACGTCGATCCACTTCGTGCCAGCGTATTTAATCAGCAGCGCAATCAGAACGAAGATCGCGCCGGTGACGATAAACGCGCCGAGAGCCAAAGCGTAGCCGTTCCCCGGATGAGTCTGGAGAACCGCCTGAACCGGTGCGATGAAGGCAAAGCTGGAACCCAGATAAGCAGGGATTTTCCCTTTGCAGATGAGGATGTACAACAGGGTACCGATGCCGTTCATCAGCAGGATCATGCCGGGGTCGACGCCAAACAGGTTAGGCACCAGCACCGTGCTTCCGAACATGGCAAATAAGTGCTGCAGGCTTAACAGCACGCCCGGTCCGAACGGGACTTTCTCATTCACTTGAATTTCACGTTGCAACGAGTTCACTCCTCTATAGATACGTTCATAAGATAACTATCCTTAATAGGATAATGACATTGGCGACAATTTTCAACATAAAAATACTTGACTTTTGTTTTTCTTTCCCAGGTAATCCCTTCATCGGCTGGTCGGTATACCCTCCCGAAGGCAGGCAGATCTTGCCGGGATGCTGTCCGTGCAGCGAAGACAATACCTGGAGTTGACGTGAGGGAACGCAAGAGGCATAATTATAGGAAATCAAAATGAGGCGAATTATGCTCTTGTATGCGTTTTTTCAGTATATTTTCATATAGAAAGGAATCAACAGGATCTCAATGGGCATAGAGCAATTACTCGAAAAGGCGTCTGCCTATATAAAGGAACCGGATCTGAAGCGGATTCGGGAAGCGTACGAGTTTGCGGATCAAGCCCATCACGGACAGGTTCGCAAATCCGGAGAACCTTATATCCTACATCCTTTGGCCGTAGCGGATATTGTAGTGAACATGCAAATGGATGCGCTGTCGGTCATTGCGGCCTTGCTTCATGATGTGGTGGAAGACACGACAGTGTCCTTAAAGGAGATACAGGAGCATTTCGGCAGTGATTGTGCATTGCTCGTTGACGGCTTAACCAAGCTGGAGCGGATCAAATTCCAATCCAAAGAAGAGCAGCAGAACGAGAACTACCGTAAAATGTTCATTGCGATGGCACAAGACATCCGCGTCATCGTCATCAAATTGGCGGACCGGCTGCATAACATGCGGACTTTGAAATACCAGTCCGAGGAGAGTCAGCGCCGGATTGCATATGAAACGCTGGAAATCTTCTGCCCTATCGCGAACCGGCTCGGGATCTCCGCTATCAAATGGGAAATGGAGGATATTGCCCTGCGGTACTTGAACCCGCAGCAATATTACCGGATCGCCAACTTGATGCGCAAGAAACGGGCGGAGCGCGAGGAATACATCAAGAACGTGATCGCCCGTATCGCCGAGAAGCTGGACGAAATGGGCATCCAAGCGGATTTGTCGGGGCGACCCAAGCATATTTACAGCGTGTATAAGAAAATGACGATGAAAAACAAGCAGTTCAACGAAATTTACGATCTGCTGGCCATCCGTATCATCGTGGACAATATCAAGGACTGTTACGCGACCCTGGGGATCATCCATACGTTATGGAAGCCGATGCCGGGGCGGTTTAAAGACTATATCGCCATGCCGAAGGCGAACATGTACCAGTCGTTGCATACGACGGTCGTTGGGCCTAACGGGGAACCTACAGAGGTTCAAATCCGCACATGGGAAATGCACCGGACGGCAGAATACGGGATTGCCGCGCACTGGGCCTACAAGGAAGGCGCAGGGACGAGCGGTCTCGAGAACAAAATTACGTTCTTTAACGAAATCCTGGAGCTTCAACATGAAGCCAAGGATGCTTCCGAATTCGTGGAATCGCTCAAAATGGACTTCTTCTCGGACCTGGTGTTTGTGTTTACGCCGTCCGGGGAAGTCATTGAGCTTCCGGCAGGCTCCGTGCCGCTGGACTTCGCGTACCGTATCCATACGGAAGTTGGCAATCGTACGATTGGGGCCAAGGTGAACGGACGGATCGTCCCGCTGGATCATCGGCTGAAAACCGGGGACATCGTGGAGATCTTGACCTCCAAACACTCGTACGGACCTAGTCAGGACTGGCTCAAAATTGCGCAATCCTCCCATGCTCGCAGCAAGATCAAGCAATGGTTCAAGAAGGAAAAGCGCGAAGAAAACGTGGAAAAAGGACGCGAAGCGATCGAACGCGAGCTGAAGCGGGCGGGGCTCGAGCCTTCCTTGTGGATGAGCGACGACAAGCTGTTGGAAGCGGCGAAGAAGTATGCCTTCAACGACATCGACGATATGCTGTCGGCGATTGGGTTCGGCGGGATCACGGCCTCCCAAGTCGTGACGAAGCTGACCGAGAAGCTGCGCAAGGAGCAGGAGGAAGCGGCCGGGCACATCGAGTTGACCACCGAGGTCAAAGAAGTGAAAGCGCCGGAAGAACGCCGGCATCGCCCAACGAACGGCGTCGTCGTGAAGGGGATCGACAATTTGCTGGTGCGGTTTGCTAGATGCTGCAATCCGGTACCTGGCGACGAGATCGTTGGTTACATCACCCGCGGCCGCGGCGTATCCGTGCATCGCAGCGACTGTCCGAACATCCCGAGCGGAGGAGAAGGCGAAGAGGCGGCGCGTGTGATCGACGTGGAATGGGAAGATTCGATCGAAGCGAATTACAGTGTCGATATCGAAATTACCGGGCACGACCGTCGTAACTTCTTAAACGAAGTGCTGCAGGCTGTGTCGGAAAGCAAAACGAATATTTCGGCCGTCTCGGGGCGGTCG
This sequence comes from Paenibacillus sp. p3-SID1389, assembly GCF_025151705.1. Taxonomy (NCBI): domain Bacteria; kingdom Bacillati; phylum Bacillota; class Bacilli; order Caryophanales; family Paenibacillaceae; genus Paenibacillus; species Paenibacillus sp. p3-SID1389. Next base: position 25,561 of record NZ_JALXVO010000007.1, read on the forward strand.
GATAAGAACAAAATGGCTTTGGTGCATATGACGATTCTGATTCGGAATACCGATCATCTGCAATCCGTTGTGGAGAAGATCAAACGGGTGAAGGATGTGTACACGGTTCACCGGATTATGCAGTAGCAGATAGGAAAGGATTCAAACCAAGATGAGAGTGGTTGTGCAGCGTTGCCGTGAGGCGCGCGTGGTCGTAGCGGGAGAGACGGTAGGGGCGATCGGACCGGGGCTCATGCTGTTGGTTGGCGTGACGCATGAGGATACCGAGCAGGATGCCGCCTATTTGGCGGAGAAGATCTCCGGCTTACGCATATTTGAAGACGAAGCAGGCAAGATGAACCTGGCGGTTACGGAGATCGGCGGGGCGATTTTGTCGGTCTCCCAGTTTACCTTGTACGGTGATTGCCGCAAGGGCAAACGGCCCAACTTCATGGCGGCGGCCCGGCCGGAAACGGCGGAGCCGCTGTACGAGCGGTTTAACGAGCTGCTTCGGGCGAAAGGGTTGACGGTCGAAACCGGTATGTTTGGCGCCGATATGGACGTTCAGCTGACGAATTGGGGTCCGGTGACCCTGATCGTGGACAGCCCTGGCAGCGAGGGATAACTGCGAGGATACGGAAGTGGGGCAAGACGCGGAAATTCTGCGTCTTGCCCCGCTTTTATGTTAGGAGGAAGGTATCGGACAGATTTTCTTGCTGTGCAACGGAACGGGGCAATATGGACAAATTCCCTTCATTTTCATGCAGGATTTCGGGTTCTGTAGGATAAGCGGACCGATTTTGGTACAACCTTGTGATAAAGAGCTTGACGACCAAAGGAGGTGCTCACATGCACCAATCCGTGAAATCGAGAGACTGGCAATCCTCTCCGCTCATGACAGCGGGACACCGCAGCGAAGCCCGGATGACGGCCCGTCTGGCCGAACCGGAGCGCTTTGAACCGATGATGCAGGAGACCAGGCCCTCTGCCGAATGGCTCCCTCGACCCGGAAGCTGATGCTGAATGAATAAGGAGGAATCGGTCATGGCCAGACATATTCAGGCCTATTTTAATACAGAAGATCAAGTGGAAGGTGCGCGTATCGCCCTGCTGGCCTACAACACGAATGAGGTTGAAGCAGGGAATGTATCGAACGAATGGGGCGAAGACGATGAGCTTCAGGTTTCGTTATTGCCTCTAAATAATGGGGTGATCAGCGCATCAGGCGCAAACAACCCGGGAGTTGTTCCTGTACCCGGAACGGTACGCGGTGTGCAGAGCGTGCTGCCGGTGGTAGCTTTGGGAGAAGACAATACCGGCGACACGTTAGATGGTGAACGCAGCCAAGCGGTGGGAGACGGAGAACGGCTAATGACATCGAAACCTCCCATCGAGACCGGTGACGAGCCGCAGGGATGGAAATATGTACTCAGTGCAAAGGTGAAGGACAGCGATTATGAGACGGTTGTGCGGAAATTGCGCGAACATGGGGGCTATGTTGTAACGGAATAGTAGGGGGATATGGGTTCTTGTAATATAACTGTAATATTAGATACATGTTCCCTTAACATTGCTTGTTTATAATAACAGCATGACCCCCTTTTTAATATAATACCTTTTGGACCTGCACCCCGTTGGTGACAGGTTTTTTTCTTTGTGTAGACATTTTTCGCGTCTCGGGCTTGACTTTAGCGCGGTGGTTTCATACAATCTAAAAATAACAGTTGACGTCACTTCTATGGCGTAAATTGAAACGAATAGGTATTCGATGACGGGACAAAGTAGTTTAACCCCACACCCACAGAGAGGAATCCCCGACTTCGGCGCGGCAGACGGATCAATCGTATTCGTTATGCGGGCGGTGAAGCAGGCTGGAAGGATTCTGATGATGATTAAACGAAAGACTTCCCCGAGAACCGGCGGCGAAATCTAAGGCGGCTTATGGCTTGGACTTCGAGAGTAGACGTGCGGCGTAGGCGGGCGATAACCGTTTGAAGCGAATTTGATGCTTGGAAGCTGATGCGCATGTGCGAAGCGGAGCAGCTTTTGAGAGTCGACATTCGGAATGTGGGTGGCACCACGGGTGATTGTGAAACGATCTCTCGTCCCTGTTTGGATCAAACAGGAACGGGAGATTTTTTATATTGGCTTACGAGTCTGAGATGGAGGATGAACAATATGGCTTTTCAGAAACCGACGGGCACGCAGGATATCTTGCCAGGAACCGTCGAGAAATGGCAGTTTATTGAGGAGAAGGCCAGGGACTTGTGCCGGCGTTTTAATTACCGGGAAATTCGGACCCCGATCTTTGAACAGACCTCGCTGTTTGAACGCGGCGTAGGGGAGACGACGGATATCGTCGAGAAGGAAATGTACACGTTTCTGGATAAAGGGGATCGCAGCATGACGCTGCGTCCAGAAGGGACGGCCGGCGTTGTCCGCTCCTATGTGGAGAACAAGTTGTACGGCGAACCGGACGTCAGCAAGCTGTATTATATCGGGCCGATGTTCCGTTACGAGCGCCCGCAGGCAGGGCGTCAACGCCAATTCCACCAGTTTGGAGTGGAGGCGTTTGGTGCGACGGATCCGGCGATCGACGCCGAGGTTGTGGCGCTGGGTTATCAGTTTTGCCGTGAGCTGGGTCTTCAAGGGGTGAAGGTGGAGATCAACTCCGTTGGCAATCCATCCAGTCGGGCGGCTTACCGCGAGAAGCTGCTGGAGTTCCTGCTGCCGATGAAGGACAGCTTGTGCAAAGACTGCCAAGCTCGGATTGAACGCAATCCGCTGCGTGTGCTGGACTGTAAGACGGACCAGGATAAATTCGACGGGGCGCCGTCGATTCTGGATAGTTTGGATGAGGAGTGCACCACGCATTTTGCGAAGGTTCAGGAGCTGCTGAGCGCGATGGAGATCGACTATGAAATCAATCCACGCCTTGTTCGCGGGTTGGACTACTACACGCACACCGCTTTTGAATACAAAGCCCAAGGCATCGGCGCCATCGATACGATTGGCGGCGGCGGCCGTTATAACGGGCTGGTGGCGGAAGTGGGCGGTCCCGATCAACCGGGCATCGGGTTCGGGATGGGACTCGAACGGATCGCGCTGATTTTGGAAAAGCAAGAGATCGAGCTCGGCGCCGTCAAGCCGCTGGATGTGTATCTGATTGCCTTAGGCGAAGCTGCGGAGAAGGAGATTACGACCCAGCTGTTTAAGCTGCGGCAAGCGGGATTCTCTGCGGAACGCGATTATCTGGGCCGGAAGATGAAGGCGCAAATGAAATCCGCTGACCGGATGCAGGCGCGCTATACCGCAATTCTCGGCGACGATGAGCTGCAGCGCGGGGAAATCGCGTTGAAGTCGATGGACAGCGGCGAGCAGCGCACCGTGAAGTTAAGCGAATTGCTGAATGAGTTGCAGTAACCTAAACAACTACAAAAACAAAACGCGAAGAAAAGGGGAGTTACGATGAAACGAACGCATCATTGCGGCGCGCTGAGCACCGCGAACATCGGGGAAACCGTTACATTAAACGGCTGGGTGCAAACCCGCCGGGACTTGGGGGGTGTCCTGTTCATCGATCTGCGCGACCGCAGCGGCATTGTGCAAATCGTCTTTAACCCGGCTTATTCCGGCGAAGCGCTAAAAATTGCCGACCGCGTGCGCAGTGAATACGTGCTGGCCGTTACCGGGAAAGTGGTAGCCCGTGATCCTGAAACGGTCAACCCGAACCTGCCAACCGGCGATATCGAAGTGCAAATTACCGAAATCGAAGTGTTGAACGCAGCTAAAACGCCGCCGTTTTTCATTGAAGACGGCATCGAAGTGGATGAATCGCTGCGTCTGAAATATCGTTACCTCGACCTGCGCCGTCCGGAAATGCAGCAAACGTTGTGGCTGCGCTCCAAGGCGGCGAAGGTATTCCGCGATTTCCTTGACGGAGAAGGCTTCATTGAGGTGGAAACTCCGATCTTGACCAAGAGCTCGCCGGAAGGGGCACGCGATTACCTTGTGCCAAGCCGCGTGCATCCGGGAGAATTTTTTGCCCTGCCGCAATCGCCTCAGCTGTACAAGCAGTTGCTGATGGTCAGCGGCATCGAGCGTTACTACCAAATCGCCCGCTGCTTCCGCGATGAGGACCTGCGTGCCGATCGTCAGCCGGAGTTTACCCAGGTCGACATCGAGACTTCGTTCCTATCGCGCGACGAGCTGCTCGAGATGATGGAGAAGTTGATCGTACGCCTGTTTAAAGAAACGAAAGGCATTGATATTCCTACGCCATTCCAACGCATTAGCTATGCTGACGCGATGGATAAGTACGGGTCGGACAAACCGGACCTCCGTTTCGGTTTAGAGCTGGTGAACGTCAGCGATCTTGTGGCGAATAGCGGCGTTAAAGTATTTTCTTCGGTCATCGAAAAGGGCGGGGAAGTCAAAGTGCTGAACGCTAAAGGATGCGGGACTTGGAGCCGTAAGGAGATCGACGATCTTGGACCGTATGCAGCCCGTTATGGCGCGAAAGGTCTGGCCTGGATTCAAGTGAAGGAAGGCGAGTTCCGCGGTCCAATCGTGAAGTTCTTTACGGAGCAGGAGATCGAAGCGATTAAGGAACGCACCGGCGCCGAAGAAGGTGACCTGCTGCTGTTCTCCGCCGATAACAAGAAGGTTGTTGCTGACGTCCTCGGCGCATTGCGTCTGAAAATCGGCCGCGATCTTGGTCTGATCGACGACAGTGTGTATAAATTTGCTTGGGTCGTGGACTTCCCGCTGCTTGGCTGGGATGAAGAGCAAAAACGCTACGTCGCCGAGCACCATCCGTTCACCCGTCCGCGCGACGAGGATCTGCCGCTGTTCGACACCGATCCGGGGAAAATCCTCGCGCAAGCCTACGATCTTGTGCTGAACGGCTATGAAGTTGGCGGCGGTTCGATGCGGATTTACAAACGCGACGTGCAAGAGAAGATGTTCAAAGCGATCGGCTTGTCGCCGGAAGAGGCTCAAGATAAATTCGGCTACCTGATGGATGCTTTCGAATACGGTACGCCGCCGCACGGCGGGATCGCCTTCGGTTTCGACCGTCTGGTGATGCTGCTGGCCGGCCGTTCCAACTTGCGTGAGACGATTGCCTTCCCGAAAACGGCGAGCGCAACCGATTTGCTGATGAACTCGCCTTCCGAAGTCGACGGATCGCAGCTGGATCAGCTGCACATCAAGCTGGCTCCCAAGCTGGCGGAAGTAAAGAAATAATCGGTTAAGATGTCAACCTAACGGAGGTACACTGACCATGCTTCATCAATTTTCGCGGACAGAACTCGCCATCGGGGCAGAGGGTCTGGATATTCTCAAGAAAAGCACGGTTGCCGTGCTTGGCGTCGGCGGCGTAGGAGCGATGGCCGTCGAAGGGCTGGCCAGAACCGGAATCGGCCGGATTATCATGATCGACAAGGATGTTGTCGATATCACCAACATTAACCGGCAAATTCATGCGCTGACGACGACGATCGGACAGAAGAAAGCCGATCTGATGCGCGAACGGATCAAGCTCATTAACCCGGAGTGCGAAGCGATTGCGCTGAATATGTTCTACACGGAAGAAACTTACGAAGAGCTGTTTAAGTACGATATCGATTATGTACTGGACGCTTCGGATACGATTACGTACAAAATTCACCTGATCAAGCAATGCTTGCAGCGGGGCATCCCGATCTTGTCGAGCATGGGGGCTGCCAACAAAATGGACCCGACGAAATTCCAGGTTGCGGATATTTCGAAAACCCATATGGACCCCATGGCTCGTGTGATTCGCACGAAGCTGCGAGAGGACGGGATCAAGAAGGGCGTTAAGGTCGTTTTCTCGACTGAACCGCCGGTACGACCGCGCAAGGACGTCACGGAGAAAATCGCGCCAGCCGGCGCAAAAATCCGCAAGGCGAAGCAGCCGCCGGCCAGCAACTCGTTTGTGCCGCCGGTGGTCGGCTTGATCATGGTCAGCGTAGCGGTGCGTGAGCTGCTGGAGCGCGGAGGCGTAAGCGTAAGCGTATGAATCCGGAGCTCGTCAAGAAGCTGCGGTTACCTGCGGACAGCGACCGCGTGCTCGTGCTGGATGCGCCGGCCGGGTAGGTGGAGCAGCTGGGCTTAAGCTCGGAACAAACGCGAAGCGGCAGCCCTCACCGCCGCCGGAAACGCCGGAAGATCTAGCGGCAGCGCTGAGCGGGTTAGCCCCTTCGCATAAGAAGGCGTATATCGAGTGGATCTTGGATGCCAAACGGGCAGAAACATGAGCGAGCCGGATTGCTCAAACCGTGGAGAAGTTTAAGGCAGGCTTAAAGCGCCCGTCGGATAAAGCATAGAAAAAATAAGACGCTGGGATTAGGCTTGTTAGACAAGTCTACCAGCGTCTTATTTTTTTGAGAAAATTCGCCTTTTGACCTGAGGTAGTGGTATAATGGAACTCCTTTTGAGTCTGGAGTACACAAAAACCTTAGGAGGTAACTGAAATGAATGATTTTCAAAGTGCCTATCAAGAAGAGAAGGCGCGGCTGGACCGCACCTTGGAAGAGATCGATCGGCAGCTGCAACGGCTGCGTTCGATTCCGGTGTACACCGGACATGACTTTACCGAGCAGCTCCTCGAGGAGAATCGGGAAACCCAGCGGAAGCAGCTGGAGCAGTCGATTCAAGAGCCGTATTTTGGCCGGCTGGATTTTGAGGAGCGCAGGGGAAGAAGAAAGCCGCTTTATATTGGCAAGGTCGGGGTGGGCGATCCGGATGGCAAAGACCCCATTGTCATCGATTGGCGCGCGCCTGTGGCTAGTTTGTTCTACTCGTTTACCGGCGGGGACGATGCTTCGTATGAAGCGCCTGAAGGCTTGATCGAAGGCTTGGTTTACTTGAAGCGCAACATCGTGATCCGCAAAGGCATCCTGGACCGGGTCGTGGATACGTATAACCGCGACAGCGACGGTCCGGCCGTATCAGATGAGTTCCTCGTGTACCGGCTTGGTGAGAACAAGGACAACCGCCTGCGTGACATCGTCTCGACCATTCAGGCCGAGCAGGACCGAATTATCCGGGCGGCGAAAAATACGGCGCTGATTATCCAAGGCGTAGCCGGCAGCGGGAAAACGACCGTGGCGCTGCATCGGCTGGCTTTTTTGCTGTATCAATATAAGGAACAGATTAAGGCGGAACGTTTAGTTATTTTTGCACCCAACCATATGTTTATCGACTATATATCCGAAGTGCTGCCCGAGCTTGGGGTCGGGGATATCCAGCAAAGCACGTTCAGTGATTGGGCGGCTAAGGTGCTGGGACTGGACGAGGTCCCAAGCGATGGATCGGAGGCGTTGTCCCGCTGGTTTGACGGCGGAGCGACAGGGGCGGAAACGTGGCAGGATACAGAGCTGCCGGGACGCTTCAAGGGCTCGATGGCGTTTAAGGAGATCATCGATGCGTCGGTAAGTACGCTTGAGTCGGCCTGTGTTCCTGAGGGCGATTTCGAGCCTTGGGAAGGCGCTCGGCTGCCGCGTAAGGAGATCTTGGCCTGGTTCGAAGGCGAATACCGCCATTTTCCAGTGGCACGGCGCAAGGAACGGGTGCTGGCGCGGATCCATCGCTGGATCGAGATGGAACTGAAGAAGGCGCCGTCGGCGGCGGCCCTGAAGGACCTAAAGAAAAAAGCCCAGCAACGGGAAAAAAGCTATGCGAAAAAATGGCCGGAGCTGACGCCGCTCAGCCTCTACAGGGAGCTGTTTGGCATCCGGAGAAGCGGCGGCACGGAAGGAATGGCCGATGTCTCCGACCGGATACCGCCGGGCATCTGGAAGGAGACGCAGGCGCGCTTAAAGAAAAACGTCGTCAAGGAAGAGGATTTGGCCGCCCTTTTGTATTTATATACTTTGATCCACGAAATCGACGGCAATCTGACCTTCGACCACGTCGTGATCGACGAGGCTCAGGACTTTACGCCGTTTCAGGTATATGTGTTGGACCGTTTTGTCAAAGGGCACTCCTTTACGATTCTCGGAGATTTGTCCCAAGGGATCCATTACTACAAAGGGGTACGTAGTTGGGAAGAAATGCAAGTTTTGTTCCGGCCGGAGGAGACCGCTTATTTCGCATTAACGCGCAGCTACCGGTCAACGATGGAGATCATCCAATTCGCCAACGATATCCTGGAACGGGGTGTAGGTACGGAATTGCTGGCGGTCCCGGTATTCCGCAGCGGGGAGCCAGTGCGGCTGTTAGAAGCGGATAGTGAGCAGTGGCTGCCGTTAATTCGGAAGGCGTTGGACAAGGTGCTGGGCGGCTCGTTCCGTACGGTAGCCGTATTAACCCGAACGATGCGGGAGGCAGAGGAGCTGCATGCCGCGTTAATCCAAGGTGGGCTGGAAGTCAACCTGATTACCGGGGAGCTGACGCAATACGCCGGTGGGATCTCGGTGCTGCCGGTGTACCTGTCAAAGGGCCTGGAGTTTGATGCGGTGATCGTGACTGATGTTGACCGGGAGCATTACGGCCCCAAGGACGCCAAGCTCCTGTACGTCGGCTGCACCCGCGCCCTGCACGAGCTATGGCTGCTGCACGGCAAGGAGCTGCCGGATTACGTCCCGGGCGAGGGTTCGACGGACAATGCCGTCAGGACGAGCTTAGAGGCGTAAGGGTACGGGGCGTGAGTTGGCGGCTGATTATAGGGGAAGGTCCTGTCCCCTTTGCCCCCTTTTGCGGCATTATCCCTTTTGTTCAGGTGAAGGCGGACGAGAAAGTGCATGCGGATTGGATGTGGAGATGTGGGATTAGCAGCTCTTTGGTGGTCTTTTGCGGCATTATCCCTTTTGTTCAGGTGAAGGGCGAAAAAACATGCACACCAGGCAGGCTTTACTCGGAAACCTTCCTGGGCGGCGAAGCGCAAAAGTCACGCGTTTGGAAATGTGTTCGATTTTTCATATATAATTTACCGAAAAAAGCGAAAAAACCGAATTGTATTCGGTTTTTCGCATAGATTCTGGGCAAACACCTTCAGTAGGCGCGAATGTATATGAAATTTCATATACATTTAGCCAAAATCGCTCAAAGCCGCCCAAATGTATTCGGTTTTTCATATAGAATCACATAACGTGGTCTCTTCAATGTACGGATTGCGGATACATGTGGTGGTTTATAAGCTTATCGCTTCTTCCCTATGGAACATAAAACGTGTACTTTGATCATACATCGTCCTGCATGAACTCGTCCAGCCACCGATCGGCTTTGCTCTGGTTGCAGAGATTGCAGGCGCAGACGCAGTTTACCGGGGTCGTGTGACCGCCCTTGGCTCTTGGCAGCAGGTGGTCGATCGTATCGCCGTACTCCCCGCAGAAGAAGCAGGTGTAATCATCCCGCGTCAAAATATAATGGCGGAACGCTTTGTTCGTGTACAAACGCCGGATGGTGAAGGGGTTCACGACGACGGCCATATGCTCGCGCACGAGTGTGACCGCCAGATCATAGTCGATCTCCTGTTGCCAGCGCCGACCTTTGTCGGTACGCCCGCGCAGGCGGATCATGCCGTTGCGGTTCGGTCGCAGGGTCCGGACGTCGGGACCCTCGACCTTCGGCGGCGGGGCGGGCAGCGCCCGCTTGATCCGCCGCTTGGGCGGCGCGGCTTCACCGCCGTGCCGCCCCGCGGCGGCAGCCGGCGCCGCCGCATTAACGGCGCTTGCGCCGTCCTGAAAGGCCGCGATCTGTGCCGCGGCCTTTTTGCTGCGGCGCTTGCGCTTGCGTTTGCGCGCCGCCTTGGCCGTGCCTGCGGCGCCGGCCTCCGCGCCCGGCGGCGCGCTGGGCCCGGCCGCCGCGGCTTCGCTCGCGCGGCCGTCGCCGCTTGGCGCCGCCGGCGCGGGCGCGTTCGCTGGCGCTGCCAGCGCTGCGCCAGCGGGCTCAGGGGCCGCGGCCTGCGGCAACGCGGCCTGAGCCTGGGCAGCCTGCTGCCGCTTGCGCAGCGCCCGGCAGCTGCGGCAAGCGCCCCGGCGCGAGCCTTTGCCGGAGCGCTTGCCGGTGCGGCGCAGGAATTCGCCCAGCGGTTTGGCTTCGCCGCAATAGGCGCATATTTTTATCGCTTTCGCGGAAGTGGAGACGTGCTCAGGTTGCTGCTGCTGAGTCAAGGGGGTCACCTCAGTTTGGAATAGGCTGTAAGTAGGATCTGACTCCATTATACCTGATTCGATATAAATTAAGCCAAGACCGGCCGGTCTTGGCTTATGGTTTATGATAATGGATGTGATTTTGTAATGGGATGTTCCCAGGTTGCCGTTACTCGGACACGGTTGCGGGTTGTCTTAGGCTGCGCATTTTGGTTAAGATTTTGCGGATGCTTTCATCGGAGAGGTGAAATCTTTCGGCTAAATCCCGTACCTTGCTCCCGGCGCGGTACAAGCGAAAAATCTCTTCGTTTCGCTTGGCGATGGTGAGGCGGGAACCGCTCAGTTCTCCCCATAACGCCCTTGACCGTTCCGGCTTGGGAATGTATAGCAGCTCGCCCTGAATATAAGTTTGGAGCTCCTTCAGCAGCCTAGGGGGAAGAACATCCTTTCCATTTTTGTAATTCACGATCATGTACCTCCTTATTTCGTGCTCCGTCCTTGATTGCTGTTACGATATAAGTCAACATGCTCGCTTCCCCCTTTCAATTTAGTATTGGTAGCCGCTTCATCCAACCTTCTCGGTGTAGAGCAAACGACTTTTGACTTTAAATAAAGACAAAATTTGGTTTTAACTGGATCTATCTTAACACAGGTATCGTCAAACATAAATAAGGGAGGCTGTTCCCAGCCCCCCGTTTTATTGTGGTGCCGCTTACGCGACAGCCACCTCACTCACTGAAATCACTTCGATCAGCCCCCTTTCCCGTGATTCGTCGGCCCGACATCTATATTAACTCATATTTTCTGCCGCAGGAAAAGCGAAAGAACAACTATAAGTGTTTTTTACGTAAGGTATGCTAGAATAAATTTGGTATCATTCCATGTATCCTGTTTATCATGCTAACGATCAAGGAAGTGACTTGAAGGTGGATTTGTTTTCTTTCAATCAAGAGCAAAGCCCGGCGGGGCGGTTGCTGGCCGACCGGATGCGGCCGACCTCGCTGGATGAATATATCGGACAAGAGCATATCGTCGGCCCGGGCAAGCTGTTACGGCGGGCGATTGAAGCGGACCAGGTCTCCTCGATTTTACTGTACGGCCCTCCCGGCTGCGGCAAAACGACACTCGCCCACATTATCTCCCATCATACGAAGGCGGAGTTCGTCCGGCTAAACGCGGTGGATGCGTCGGTGAAGGATGTGCGCGAGGTAATTGAAAAAGCGCAGAACGACAAAGCTTTTTACGGCACGAAAACGATTCTGTTCCTGGACGAGGTCCATCGATTTAACAGCTCCAGACAAGATGCTTTACTGCCGGCGGTGGAAAAAGGTACGGTCATCTTCATCGGTGCGACGACGGAAAATCCGTTCCACTACGTTAACGGCGCTCTTATGAGCCGTTCCACGCTGTTCCAGCTGGAGCCGCTGACGAAGGAGCACTCGCTGATCGCGATGCGGCGGGCTTTGGCCGACCAAGAGAAGGGGCTTGGCTTTATGCCGCTGCAGGTTGACGAAGAGGCGCTGCTGCACATCGCTGCGATGGCGAACGGCGACATTCGGCGCGCGCTGAATGCCCTGGAGCTGGCGGCGATGACTACGCCCCCGCAACCGGACGGGACGGTGCACATCACGCTCGAAGTGGCGGAGGAATCGATCCGCCGGCCGCTCGTCAAAGCGGACGAGTCCACGCAATACGACGTGCTGTCGGCGTTTCATAAATCGATTCGCGGCTCCAGCGATGCGGCGGTGTTTTGGTTCCTGTACGCCGTAGAGAAGCTGGGGATGGATCCGATGACGTTTATCCGCCGGCTGATCGCCGCCAGCAGCGAGGATATTGGCCTGGCCAACCCGCAGGCGATGGTGCAGGCGGTCAGCGCCTTAGAGGCTTACCGTAACAATGGCTGGCCAGAAGCGCGGCTGAACATTGTCCAGGCGATCCTGTTTGCGGTCGAAAGTCCAAAATCCAACGCGGTGGTTGAAGCGATTGGGAACGCCATGGCGGCGATCGAAGAGGTCAAATCTGCCGAAGTGCCGCTCCATTTGCGCGACACGCATTATAAGGGAGCGGTGAAGCTTGGGCATGAAGGCTACAAATATCCGCATGATTATCCCGGGCATTACGTACAACAGGAGTATCTGCCGAAACGATTGTCCGGCCGGACGTTCTACCATGCCACGGAACAGGGGAACGAAGCGAAGATCAAGCATAACCAGGAACTGCGGCGCAGAAGCGGAAGGTAGAAGGGAAAGTGCGAGGCGAGGGAAGGCAAGAGGATCGCAAGCCAAGTCGCAATAGCCCGGTTATGCATAAAAAAAGGGAGCCCCACGTCATTCACCGACGCGGGGCTCCTCTTTATTGTTAGGCTTGTACAGCCGAAATCTCGGTCCGCAGCTTCACCGGGGCTTCGATCGTGCCGCCGCCGAGGCATTCTTCGCCTTGGTAGAACACGACCGCTTGGCCTGGGGTGATCGCCTTTTGCGGTTCATCAAATGCGACATGCACCGTGCCGTCTGGTTGCTTCGTCAGCGTCACACCTTGATCGGGCTGACGATACCGGAATTTCGCCGTGCACTTGTACGGCCCCTCCGGCATTTTGTCTGCGCCAGCGATCCAGTTAACGCCGGAAGCAATCAGCGACGTCGAGTACAAGCTTGGGTGCTTGTCACCTTGCACAACATACAAAATGTTGCGCTCCAGATCCTTATCAGCCACGAACCAAGGTTCGCCGGTACCGGAGCCGCCGATACCCAAGCCTTGACGTTGACCCAGCGTATAGTACATCAGGCCATCGTGACGGCCCTTAACCTCGCCGGTGACAATGTCGATCATATCGCCGGATTGGGCCGGCAAGTAATTGCTCAGAAACTCCTTGAAATTCCGTTCGCCGATAAAGCAGACGCCGGTGCTGTCCTTCTTCTTCGCGGTATAGAGGCCAGCTTCTTCGGCGATCCGCCGTACCTCCGGCTTCGGCAGGTGGCCGATCGGGAACATCGCTTTGGACAACTGCTCCTGATTCAGGGCATTGAGGAAATACGTTTGATCCTTATTGCTGTCAACGCCGCGCAGCAGCTTGTACGTCTTGTTCTCTTCCACGACCCGTGCATAGTGCCCGGTCGCCACGTAATCCGCGCCGAGGTCCAGCGCTTTGTTCAAGAATTCGCCAAACTTGATTTCCCGGTTACACATGACGTCCGGGTTAGGCGTCCGGCCCCGCTTATATTCTTCGAGGAAATAGGCAAATACTTTATCGTAATATTGCTTCTCGAAGTTCACGGTATAGTAAGGGATATCGATCTGCTCGCAGACGCGGCGAACGTCTTCAGCGTCCGCTTCGGCTGTGCAGTAACCGAACTCGTCGGTATCGTCCCAGTTCTTCATAAATATACCGATGACGTCGTAGCCCTGCTGCTTCAGCAGGAGTGCCGTCACCGAGGAATCGACGCCGCCAGACATGCCGACGACGACGCGGATTTCGCTGTTAGGCTTAGCCATCATTATCACTCCTTTGAGCGGCGAATCGCTCGTCGTTTATTTTACCACAATTGTCGCTTTATTTCCCAAAACACATATGATATGTTACGATAAGCACAGGGTAAAGATAGGAATAGGGAGGAATCCCCGGATTTGGGCGCGTATGTCGCGGAAGAACGCGGCGAATGGCCTGATACTGTTTTTTAAGGATCAAGGATTAATTATATAAAGTTTATTTGAAAATTGAAAGAGGTGCCTTCTTTGAAGATTTCGACAAAAGGACGCTACGGATTGACGATTATGATGGAGCTGGCCGCTAAATACGGCGAAGGGCCAACTTCCCTGAAAAGCATCGCCGAGAAAAACCAATTATCCGAGCATTACCTGGAGCAATTAATCGCGCCGCTGCGCAATGCCGGTCTGGTGAAGAGCGTGCGCGGTGCTTATGGCGGTTATATTCTTTCCAAAGAAGCTAGTGAAATTACGGCGGGAGACATCATTCGTGTGTTGGAAGGGCCGATTTCTCCGGTGGACTTTACCGAGGAGGACGATCCGGCCAAACGGGATTTGTGGCTGCGCATCCGCGACAGCATCGCTGAAGTGCTGGATTCGACGACGCTGGAGAATCTGGTGAACTACGAGGAACATGGAACCAAAGAAAATTACATGTTCTACATTTAGTCTGCGAACCGACTTGCCATCCACAATGAAATAAGATACAATCAACGAACAATTCGGTAGCCGTCCCGATTCCGGGGCGGTGATTTACGTTTTATCAAAAAGTTTTTGGGACAAGGTGAGAGCCATGAAGCATATTTATATAGATCATGCCGCTTCCACGCCGATCCATCCGGAGGTAGCGGAAACGATGCTGAAGGTGATGCGGGAGCAATTTGGCAACGCCTCCAGCGTTCATTATTTCGGTCGGGAGGCCAAACGTTTGGTGAACGGGGCGCGGGATACGGTTGCCGCACGCATCGGTTGCCGCCCGGATGAGCTGGTGTTTACCGGCGGAGGGACGGAGAGCGATAACCTGGCGTTGTTTGGCACGGCGTTTGCCCGGAAAGCGGAGGGACGTCATATTATTACGACCTCCATCGAGCATCATGCGGTGCTGCACTCCTGCGAGCGCTTGGAGAAGGACGGGTTTGAGGTGACCTATTTGCCTGTGGATCGTTATGGACAGGTGCATCCGGAGCAAGTGCGGGAGGCCATCCGGCCCGATACGATCTTGATCAGCGTGATGTATGGCAATAACGAGGTGGGAACGATTCAGCCGATTGCTGAAATCGGCGCGATCGCGAGGGAGCGGGGGATCGTTTTTCATGTGGATGCCGTGCAGGCGTTGGGCGCGTTGTCGATCTCTTGCCGGGATTTGCCGGTCGACTTGATGAGCTTCTCTTCGCATAAAATCAACGGTCCCCAAGGCGTCGGGGCTTTGTATGTACGTAAGGATCTGGTGCTGGAGCCGATTCAACACGGCGGGCTGCAGGAGCGCAAGCGCCGCGCTGGCACGGAAAATATGGCCGGCATCGCCGGCTTTGCCAAGGCCGTGGAATTGGCTGCGGCGGAGCGGGAGACGCGCGTCGCTCACGATGAGCAGCTGATCCGGGAGCTGCTGTCCGCACTGGAACAGCGGATCACCCGGGAGGCTTTCCATGTCAACGGCCATCCGACGAATCGGCTGCCGCATATCATCAACATCAGCTTCCCAGAGGTGGATTCGGAGACGATGCTGATGAATTTGGATATGGAGGGCATCGCTGCCTCCAGCGGCTCCGCATGCACCTCGGGGTCTCTGGAGCCGTCCCATGTGCTGGAAGCGATGCATCTTCCGGAAAGTTTTTTGCGTTCTGCGATTCGATTTAGCGTCGGAATGGGTAATACTAGGGAAGAAATTTACGAAATCACCGAAAAAATTGGAACCATCCTGGAACGTCTCCGTAGAAAAAAATAATGGGCATATTTTTGGGCTCAAATCGGCTTTTGCGGAGGGGAGGTTAGTTTTTTCGGTATTAGTATGAGATGCCCAAACAGGGAGTGTCCATTTCAACATGAGAATGCAAGAAATGATCGGTCTGACCGTCTATGATGTGGAGCGTGGCAAGAAGGTCGGGAAAGTCGTTGACCTCCTCCTGGACCACAATTGGTCGATCGTCGGCATCCAACTGGAGAATCGATTGTTTTGGAATTCCAGCGTCAAGGCCGTGCGATGGGAGGATATCGTGGCTTACGGTGAAGATGCCGTGATGATCTGCAATCAACAGGCTGTCCGCAAGTGGGAAGCCGAGAATATACAGAATACCTTCTTAACGGGAAATGGAAAATTAAAAGAACTGCCTGTCCTGACTGAAGACGGAATACGTCTAGGCCATGTAACGGATGTTTATTTTGAACACGAATTGGGAAATACAATTACTGGAATTGAAATTAGCGACGGGTTTTTCACCGATCTGATGGAAGGGCGCAAGCTGCTGCCATTTATGCCGGAAATGACCCGAGGGGAAAACGCGATCATGGTGCCCCTGGGCAGCGAACAGCTGCTTGAAAAGCCGTGAATTTTTTGTGGATGGATAGGTGATGGTTCTATGATGAAATGTCCAAATTGCAATTCCAAGGATATTGGGAAAATCGGCTCCCACCAGTTCTACTGCTGGGGTTGCTTTATCGAATTGACGGTAAACGGCGATAAAATGTCCGTATATCAAGTAGAAGAAGATGGAACGCTCAGCTCTCTGGATGATCTGTTCTTCGGCGAGGAAATGGTGCAGGACTTCCCGCAAATGCACGCTTCCTCGTAACAATATATTGCTGCTATGCTGTGAAGATGCACAAGCTGTCCCCTTTTTTATATCGAAGGGGGCGGCTTTTTTTTGTTTAGGCAGGAATCACTCTTCAAATGTTGACAACAATAATCATGACGAAACCGTGTTTTGATTTGATTGAGTTAGAAAGCGCTTTGAATTAGGATGAGGGTAGAAACACGGTAAGCCAACAAGCAAGACTGTTGATGATCCGTGCATCTTTATAAGGGGGTTACTCTTTATGGCTATAGCACAAACCAAACAGCCGTCTGCAGGAACCGGCGGAGCCCGGGTGAAGGTTCAGCAGTTCGGTCGTGCGCTCAGCGGTATGGTGATGCCGAATATCGGCGCGTTTATCGCATGGGGGCTCATTACCGCATTATTCATCCCGACCGGATGGATTCCGAACGAGTATCTCGGCAAACTGGTCGATCCAATGATCAAATATTTGCTGCCGCTCCTCATCGGCTACACCGGTGGGCAAATGGTTCACGGGAAACGGGGTGCGGTAACGGCAGCCATTGTGACGATGGGGGTTATCATCGGCAGCGACATCCCGATGTTTCTCGGCGCGATGATCGTTGGTCCATTGTCCGCTTGGGTCATTAAGCAGTTCGACAAATTGGTCGAGGGAAAAATTAAATCCGGCTTTGAAATGCTGGTGAACAACTTCTCGATCGGGATTCTGGGCGGTCTCATGGCATTGGGATCATACTCCGGCATTGGACCGGTTGTAACCGCGATCAGCAAAGCGTTGTCTTCGGGCGTTGACTTCCTGGTGGACGCGAAATTGCTGCCTCTGGTCAACCTTATTATTGAACCGGGGAAAGTATTGTTCCTGAACAATGCAATCAACCACGGCGTAATTACGCCAATCGCTGCGGAAGAAGCACTTCGGGTTGGCAAATCGATGCTGTTTATGCTCGAATCGAACCCAGGCCCAGGTCTGGGGATCCTGCTGGCTTACTGGATCTTCGGTCGCGGCATGGCGAAACAATCGGCTCCAGGCGCGGTTGTGATTCACTTCCTGGGCGGGATTCACGAGATTTACTTCCCGTACATTTTGATGAAACCGATTCTGGTGCTGGCTGCAATGGCTGGCGGCGTTGCCGGTACGTTTACGTTCCAATTGACCGGTGCAGGTCTTGTAGGTTCTCCTTCTCCGGGTAGTATTTTTGCTTACTTCCTGATGACGCCAAAAGGCGGATACGTCCCAATGTTAAGCGGGGTCATTGTTGCGGCAGTCGTTTCGTTCCTTGTTGCGTCGCTGCTGCTCAAAACGGGTAAACAAACGGATGAAGAAATGGACTTGGAAGAAGCTTCGGCGAAAGTGAAAGAAATGAAAGCTGCAGGTACGAAGAACACGGCGGCAGCCCCTGCTGCTGCAGGCGGCGTGAAGAAACAAACGGTGAACAAAATCGTGTTCGCTTGCGACGCTGGTATGGGTTCCAGTGCGATGGGTGCATCCGTTCTGAGGAAGAAAATGCAGGACGCCGGCGTGAAGGTGACGGTCGTGAACTCGGCAGTCAGCGAAATTCCAAGCGACGCCGACATCGTCATTACGCAAAAAACGCTGACGGATCGCGCGATCGCCAACAAACCGGACGCCGAGCATATCTCCATTGATAATTTCCTGAAGAGTCCCAAATACGATGAACTGGTTGAGCGTTTGAAAGGCTAAGCAACGCCAGTTACGATGCGGGGGCAGAACACTGGCGATTTTCGCCGGTGTTTTGCGTCTATATTAGGAGAGACTTGATATGCGGAAAATGACCGCACGACAAAAGCAAATCCTCGTTCTCCTCCTCGGACGCAAGCACGGGATGACCGCTGCGGAAATCGCAGCGGAGATCAACGTCAGCGTCAGAACGGTTCACCGGGAACTGGACGAGATTGAAAAAATATTAGCCTATTTCGGCTTAGTCCTGCACCGTAAATCCGGTACCGGAATCTCTGTCTGGAGCAATGCCGAAGGCAGCGAGGAGGGCGAGAAGCTGCAAGAGGCCAAACGATTGCTGCTGGTCGATAAGCCCAGCGACTATTCCGTCGAGGAGCGGCATCTCTTACTGATCTGCCGTTTGCTTGAGGAGCAGGAGCCGTGTAAGCTATTTACGCTGGCCCATGGCCTAAAGGTGACGGTAGCGACCATCAGCAGCGATTTGGACGAGGTGGAGCCCTGGTTCAGCCGCTTTGGGCTGGAACTGGTTCGCCGCCGCGGCTACGGCGTCGAGTTGCTTGGCGAGGAACAGCAGAAACGCGCGGCGTTATGCCAACTGGCGGCTGAGCATTTGGATTACTCCGACTTGATTGGAGGCTCGCCGGAAAACCAAGTCTCCTCCGCCACGGCCAGACTGCTCGAGGTCGTTGGGACGGATAACCTGATGACGGTAGAAAACACGCTATGGGCGATGAATTGGAGCTGGACGGAGCATTTGTCCGAAAATGCCTACACGCAGCTGCTCATTCGTCTCTCCGTTTCAGTGAATCGGATCAAGGCAGGAAGGCTGGTTAGTTGCGCAGGCAAGAACCGCAAGCTACCTCCCGCCGGGGGCGGAGAGCAGGATGAGGCCGAAACGGCCCGATTCGCTTCTCGTTTGGCCGAGAAGCTCGAGCTGACATTCCCGCCGGAGGAAATCGCTTATATGAACGGCTTGTTCAGCCGGGCCAAAGAAGCTTCACCCGAGCTCGTCCAAGCGGATATGGAGCTGGTCGATACGGTGTATCGGCTGACCGAGAACGTCGTTAAGCGTACCGGAATTCCGTTCCAGGAGGATCGACTGCTCCGAAGCGGTCTGCTAGAGCATATGGGCCCGGCTTTCAAACGCATCCGCGAAGGCTCCCGCATCCGCAACCCGTTGTTGGGCGCCATTCGTAAAGACTACGATGAATTGTATGGCATCGTACGTGAGGCGATGAACGAAAGTGTGGCCGGCTTAGAAATCCCGGACGAAGAGATCGGCTTCCTGGTGATGCATTTCGGAGCCTCCATGGAGCGTCTGAACCAGCTTGGCCTCAGCGTACGGGCGATTCTGGTCTGCTCGAGCGGGCTAAGCTCCTCCAAGCTGCTGGCCACGCGGCTTGCCAAAGAAATGCCGCAAATCGAAGTGCTGGGCAATGTCTCGTGGTACGAGGCGAAGCGGCTTCCCGAATCCGATTACGACTTAATCATCTCGACGATTGATTTGCCTCTTCCAGAGGATCGTTACGTGAAGCTAAGTCCGTTGTTAACGGACGAGGACACCGAGCGGCTGCTCGAGTACGTCCAGCGTACGGTATTAAAATCGCGGAAGATGACACCTGAGCCGGAATCCACAAAAACAAGGGCTTTTGACAAGGTACGGTCGCTGTCGGTGTCTCTGAACGAGGTTGTCAGCCTGCTGGAGCAATTCGACGTGCGTGTGCTAAATAACAGGGGATTTTCACTGCGGGAGACAGTTACGGTGGCGCTGGAGGAAATGAACCGGTTATTCGTCCCGCCGTCCGGTTCCGCAAGCTTTGGGCCGGAGGAGTGGCAGACGAAGCACACTGTATCCGATGTGCAGGCTGTAACCGACCGTTTGCTGGAACGGGAGAAAATGGCCAGCCAGGTGATTCCGGGGACTTCGCTGGCGCTGTTCCATACACGAACCCGGTTCGTGAATTACCGTTCGCTGGCGTTGTTTCGGCTGGAAGAACCCGTGGTGTTGGACGGGGGAACAGAAGTTAGTGCGCTGCTATTTATGCTCGCGCCGCGGGAGCTGTCGCGCGAGAGCTTGGAAGTGCTGAGCGAAATCAGCGCCTTGCTGCTGAAGCCGGAGCTGGTGGAGCTGCTGGAAACCGGAGAACGTCAGGAGATCCGAAATTTTTTGGCGACCGAGCTGTTGGTTTATTTTGAGAATTTGTAAACAAAAGAGAAGATAGGATAACGTGGAAAGGGAGAGAACAATCATGAAATTATTGTCTAAAGAGAAAATTATATTAAATGGAAAAGCGAGCGATAAATATGAAGCGATCCGCCTCGCCGGAAAGCTGCTGGTTGACGCGGGTCATGTGACGGAAGAATACGTGGACAAAATGATCGAGCGTGAAGAGATCGTCTCCACCTATATGGGCGGAGGTTTGGCGATCCCGCACGGGACGAAAGAAGCCAAAGGCATGATTTTCTCGACCGGACTGTCGGTTGTCCGCTTCCCTGAAGGCGTTGATTTCGGCGGGGATGAGCCGGCCTTTATCGTGATTGGCATCGCCGCAGCCGGCGGGGATCACATGGAAGTACTGACCAATGTCGCTATGGTGTTCACGGACGAATCCAATTTGGAACGAATTATGAATGCCACAACGGAAGAAGAAATTGCGGAGATCCTTGAAGGGGGCATGGAAGGATGAAGGCGGTCCATTTTGGTGCAGGCAATATCGGCAGAGGATTTATCGGTTTGCTGTTGTCCCGTTCCGGTTACGAAGTATGCTTTGTCGATGTGAACGAGAAGCTCGTTTCGGAGTTGGCACGGCGTAAGGAATACCCTGTTACCCTGGCGAGCGATCAGCAGGAGACGGTCATCGTAAAAGGCGTGACGGCGATTAACAGTATGAGTGATCCCGCTGCTGCTGCCCAGGCGATTGCTGAGGCCGATTTGGTCACGACGGCGGTTGGTGTGACCATCCTGAAGCATATCGCCGGTACGATCGCCCAAGGGCTGGTGTTGCGGAAAAACGAAGCTGCGGCTTCCCCGCTGCATATCATTGCCTGCGAGAACGCGATCGGCGGCAGCTCCCAGCTCAAGGAGCATGTCTATGCCCAGTTGGATGAAGCCACACGGCAGTGGGCGGACCGTCATGTAGCGTTTCCCGATGCGGCGGTCGACCGGATCGTTCCGTTGCAACAGCATGAGGACCCGCTGCAGGTTGTGGTGGAACCTTTTTATGAATGGGCGGTTGACCAATCGCAAATGTTTGACGGCTTCCATCGGGTCGAAGGCGTTCACTATGTTGACCGGTTGGAGCCTTATATCGAACGCAAGCTGTTTACCGTAAATACCGGCCATTGCTCGGCCGCTTATATGGGATATCTGCAGGGCCATGCCACGATTCAGGAAGCGATGAATGATCAAAAAGTCGCCCAGCATGTGCGCGCCGTCCTCTCGGAGACCGGGGCGGTGCTTGTGGCGAAACATGGATTTTCGCCAGCCGAGCATCAGGCGTATATCGATACGATTCTGGAGCGCTTCGCCAATCCGGCGCTGACGGACGAGGTTTCGCGGGTCGGCCGTTCACCGATCCGCAAGCTGTCCGCCGGCGATCGGCTGGTCTCCCCGGCAACGCAGGCGTATGAACGGGAGTTTGGATACGGCTACCTGGCGCTGACGATGGCGATGGCGCTCTGTTTCGATGTTCCGGACGACCCGGAAGCCGCGGAGCTGCAGGCGTCGCTGCGAGAAGTTGGCGCTTCGCAGACCTTGGCCAAATACACCGGCCTCGACGCCGAGCACCCGATCCATCAAGCGGTGCTGGCGCATTATGAGGAGTTGAAGAGCCGCTAAGCGGTGGCAAGCAGGGGAAGAGCTTATTCAGGGCATGTGAATAACGACCTCGGGCCGCTCTTGTCCGCCGTTTGTCACGGATGAGATGAGAGGCTTGAAGCTCTTCTCCGGCTCGCTTCAGCAGCCCGGATGCATCGGTAACACCAGATGTATCCGGGCTTTTTGGTTGTGGATGTCCGTGGGGGGTCTAACGGACCCAGGAGACCTTATTCGCTTCTGGATCCGGTAGTCGGGAATCTAACGGACTGAGAAGACCTTATTCAACTGGAGTTGCCCCTGTTAGCTGCATTTCGAGCTGATTAAGGGCCACTGGGTCCGTTACATCGGGAAATGGACGGGAAATGACCTAATAGCGTCTCTCAGGTCCGTTACGAGCAAGCGGCTCCACGCAATCCTTACTTACATGCCCGGACAATCATGCCTTGCAGATTGCCGGGCCACAGCTACACCCCCCGGCGGCGAAGAACCGGGGATTGGTGGGAGCGATGAAGAAGAGCACCAAAGGCCAGAGGGGGAAATGATTCTGGAGAAACTAAACTTCAACTCTTTTCAAGCTCTCGTACCCCACATCCCCGCCTCTTCGCCGCCCCCTCTCATAAATTTACCTCCCCAGACAAATACTGATCTATACGAGTAATTCGCTGTGAAATAGGGAGGGGCGTAGCATCGATGGGACCCAATGAACAGAAGGAGCAAGCGCACAAGCAGCAGAAGGAGCAAGCGCAAAAGGAACCGAAAAAGCAAGAAGAGCGGGAAGAGCAGAAGCAACCGCTGGTACCGATCACCCAAAGCAAGCTGTTCCAATATGGCGTTTGGCTGTTGTTGGGGCTGGTGATCCTGTTTTTTGTGTGGCAGCTGCGGCCGATGTTTGCGCTCGTCTACCGATTTTTGAAGGCCGTTTTCGCTCCGTTTGTCATCGCCATCATTATCTCTTATGTCTTAAATCCGATCGTTCGGATGCTTGGCGGGCGGAGGGTGCCGCGGACGATGGCCGTGCTGCTGATCTATGCGGTGTTTCTGACCGGCTTGTCCGTGGTGCTCATGAACGTGATTCCGATGTTCGTCGAACAGCTGGAGGAGCTGGGCGAGCATTTGCCGGAGCTTACCCTTCACACCCAGCAAATGATGAATCGTTGGGACAACGGTATTTTGCCGGGGAGCATCCGCATGGGGATGAACAACTGGTTTTATCAATTTGAAAACCGCTTGGCAAGCGCTATCTCCGGCTTCCTGGACAATATCGGAACAACGATCGGCGTCGTGTTTAATGCGTTTATTATCCCGTTCCTGATCTTCTACATGCTGAAGGACATCGAGCTGATCGAGCGGCTGATCCTGCAGTACTTGCCGCGCTCGCGGCGCAAGTCGATCATCACGCTGCTGAAGGAAATCGATATGGCTCTGGGTAACTATGTCCGGGGGCAACTGCTGGTATGCGTCATTATCGGTGTGCTCGCCTATATCGGCTATATGTTAATCGGCATGCCGTTTGCGCTGCTGCTGGCGGGAGTGGTTGCTCTGTGCAACATCATCCCTTACCTGGGCCCATTTCTCGGGGCTGCCCCGGCCTTGGTTATGGCGACAACGATTTCTTGGAAAATGGTGCTGCTGGTCCTGCTCGTCAACATGCTGTGCCAAACGATCGAAAGTAACGTCATTTCCCCGCAGGTGGTTGGACGTAGCTTACATATGCACCCGATGCTGATCATTTTGGCGCTTCTCATTGGCGGGGAGTTGGCGGGGGTGCCCGGGTTGATTTTGGCGGTGCCGTTTTTTGCCGTGGTGAAGGTAGTTATTCAGCATTTCTATGCCTACTACGTTCGCCGCAAAGCGATGTAACGCAAGGTGGACAAGCTGCATTGACACGGCGTTCCTCGCCTTATATACTTAAAATGTTATGTGAAAATTTTCAAAGCGTTGATGAAATCAAGTACGTTCGGCAAGCGGATTTGCCAGAGAAGGGTTCCGCTGCAGGCGGCGTCCCGCAAGGGAGGCCGAGGCGGTGGCTGAGAGAACCTGAAATCTCGCGCGGACGGAAAGCTAATTTCGGAGTGTGGGCTACAAATTCACCGGCAGGTCCCCGTTATCGGACCGACGAGGCGATCGCTTTAGAACGCCGGCGGACAACCCGTCCAGCCGCATCGGAAGCGATAACCAGGGTGGTACCGCGATGCAATCGTCCCTGATTTTCAGGGGCGTTTTTATTTTTAGAGGAACATTTAGGAGGTCAAGACGATGAAAGCAAGTGAAATCCGTTCCAAATGGCTGGAGTTCTTTGCCAGCAAAGGCCATAAAATCGAACCCAGCGCTTCACTCGTCCCGCATAACGATCCTTCGCTCTTGTGGATCAATGCAGGGATGGCGCCGCTGAAGCCTTATTTCGACGGGCGGATAAAGCCGGAAAATCCGCGCCTCGCCAACTCGCAAAAATGTATTCGCACGAATGATATCGAAAACGTCGGGAAGACGCGCCGGCACCATACGTTTTTTGAGATGCTGGGCAATTTCTCGATCGGGGACTATTTTAAAGAAGAAGCGATTACTTGGGCTTGGGAATTCCTGACGGACAAGAAATGGATCGGTTTTGATCCGGATCGCCTGTCGGTCACCGTATATCCTGAGGATGAAGAAGCGTTTAAGCTGTGGAATGAAAAAATCGGGATCCCTGCAGATCGCATCATTAAGCTGGAGGATAACTTCTGGGATATCGGTGAAGGGCCTTGCGGACCTTGTACGGAAATTTTCTACGACCGCGGCGAAGCTTACGGCGATCTATCTGATCCGGAATGTTACCCGGGCGGGGAAAATGAACGGTTCCTTGAAGTGTGGAACCTGGTGTTCTCGCAATTCAACCACAACAAGGACGGCAGCTATACGCCGCTTCCGAATAAAAACATCGATACCGGGGCCGGCCTCGAGCGGTTTGCGTCGATTTTGCAGGACGTGAACTCCAACTTCGACACCGACCTGTTCCAACCGATTATCCAAAAAACGGCAAGCCTGGCTGGGGTAACTTACGGCGCTGCTGAGGACAGTGACGTCGCACTTAAGGTTATCGCCGACCATATCCGTACGGTGACCTTTGCGGTAGCTGACGGCGTCCTGCCGTCGAACGAAGGCCGCGGCTATGTCATTCGCCGCCTGCTGCGCCGTGCGGTACGTTATGGCAAGCTGATCGGATTGGACAAACCGTTTATGTTCAGCTTGGTAGAGACGGTTGGCGACATTATGGGCACCTATTATCCGGATGTTGTTATTAAACGCGAGTTTATTGAGAAAGTCATCCGCACCGAAGAGGAACGCTTCCATGAAACGTTGAGCGACGGCTTGGCTATTCTGGCCGATATCAGTGCCGAAGCGAAAGCGCAAGGACGCACGCAGATCAGCGGGGACGATGCGTTTAAGCTGTACGACACCTACGGCTTCCCGCTGGATTTGACTGAGGATTTCGCAGCGGAGCATGGTCTTAGCGTCGATCGCGAAGGCTTTGAAGCAGCGATGGAAGAACAACGTGAACGCGCCCGGGCAGCCCGTCACGAAAGCGGCAGCATGAAGGTGCAGGGCGGCGTTTTGGCGGATTTTACGACTAAAACCGAATTCGTTGGATATAATGAGCTTGAAGTTACCACCAGCATTGTAGCTATTGTGGTCGACGACGCTTTCGTGGATACGCTTGGTGAGGGTCAATCGGGTCAAGTGATTCTGACTTCCACGCCGTTCTATGCGGAAAGCGGCGGTCAGGTCAGCGACCAGGGGACGATTCACAACGACTCCGCTAGTGCAACCGTGGAAGGCTTGTTTAAAGCCCCTCATGGGCAGCATGTCCATCAAGTCACGGTGAAGACCGGCGAACTGCGGGTTGGTGCCGAAGTTACCGCTTCCGTGGATCGGGAACAACGCAGCCATACGGTGAAGAACCATACGGCAACCCATCTGCTGCATAAAGCGTTGAAGGAGACGCTTGGCGAACACGTGAACCAGGCCGGCTCCCTCGTTGAACCGCAGCGCTTGCGCTTCGACTTCTCCCACCTCGGCAGCATCTCGCCGGAGGAACTGGCGGAAATCGAACGCCGCGTCAACGAACAGATTTGGAATGCCTTGCCTGTAACGACCTCGCTGAAGCCAATTGATGAAGCGAAAGCGATGGGGGCAATGGCGCTGTTCGGTGAGAAGTACGGGGACATCGTCCGCGTCGTCAAGGTTGGCGACTACAGCTTGGAGCTTTGCGGCGGCTGCCACGTGAACAACTCGGCTGAGATCGGCCTGTTCAAAATCGTCAGCGAAAGCGGCATCGGTTCCGGGGTAC
Organism: Paenibacillus sp. p3-SID1389; assembly: GCF_025151705.1. Classification (NCBI taxonomy): domain Bacteria; kingdom Bacillati; phylum Bacillota; class Bacilli; order Caryophanales; family Paenibacillaceae; genus Paenibacillus; species Paenibacillus sp. p3-SID1389. The sequence goes on from NZ_JALXVO010000007.1 coordinate 51,755, forward strand.
GCCGGATCGAAGCGGTGACTGGACGCGGCGCATATCTGTTTATGGATGGACAGCTGGACCTGCTGAAGCAAGCGGCTGGCCTGTTGAAAGCCAACGTAAACGATGTGCCGAAGCGGGTTGAGGGATTGTTCCAGCAGCTTAAGGAATTGAGCCGTGAGAACGAATCGCTGCAAAGCAAGCTGAGCGTCATCGAAGCCGGCGAATTGACGAGCCAAGTGGTGAGCGTTGGCCAAACCAAGCTGTTGGCTGCACGCGTGCAAGCCGGCAGTATGGATGCGCTGCGCACGCTGGCTGACGAGCTGAAGGTGAAATTGCCGGATGCCGTGCTGGTGTTGGGCGCGCCAAACGAAGACAAAGTAAATTTTGTCGTCGTTGTTCCGAAGGAAGAAGTGGCTCGCGGATTGCATGCCGGCAAGCTCGTCAAGGAAATTGCGGCGGTATGCGGCGGCGGAGGCGGCGGTCGTCCGGATATGGCTCAGGCCGGAGGCAAGGATGCCAGCAAGCTGGACGAAGCATTAAAAGTAGCAGCGGAGTGGATTGCTTCCCAAGCCTGAGAAGGTGGTGAAATTTGACGGGGCATATCACTGAAAATTTCCTTATGGAACCCATGATATGGTATAGTATGATTAGGCTAAGAGGAAAACAGCTGCGATCATAAAGGCGTATGTCGAAGAAGCGAGGTGTCATCATGGACTCCATGGATAAAACCGTCAAATTTAACGTCAAGGGCGATGAACTAGAAGCGTCGGCGCAGGAGATTCTTCTTACGGTTTACCAGGCTTTGCAGGAGAAGGAGTATAATCCGGTAAACCAGATCGTCGGATATCTATTATCGGGGGATCCGGCCTATATACCGCGTCATAACAATGCGAGAAGTTTGGTTCGCAAGAAGGAACGCGACGAGCTGATCGAAGAGCTGGTGCGCTTTTACATGGCGAATCACCGTTGATGGCAGCGAACCTTCTCAAGAACGGATAAGCGGTGGATCCGCATTTAAAGGAGCAATACATGAAAATCATGGGCCTAGACTACGGGGACCGGCGGATCGGAGTGGCTGTGAGCGACAGCTTGGGTTGGACCGCCCAAGGGCTCGAAACCATCGAGCGCCGCAAGGAAGGCAGCGAATTTGAGCGCATCGCCGAGCTTGTGAAGCAGCACGAGGTGGAAGAGATCGTTGTGGGTTTGCCCAAGAATATGAACGGTACGATTGGTCCCCGTGGAGAAATATGCATGGCGTTTGCCGAGGATCTGCGGGCTAAGCTGAATCTGCCCGTGCATCTCTGGGATGAACGGCTGACCACCGTTTCTGCGCAGCGTACGCTGCTGGATGCGGATGTCAGCCGGAAGAAACGCAAAGGTGTCGTCGACAAGATGGCCGCCAGCTTGATTTTGCAAAATTATTTGGACTCTAAGAGTATAAAGTGAGGGTGATCGCGTATGTCTAAAGATCGTATCGGAAATGAAGAAGAACCGGAAATTATTTATATCCCCGATGAAGAGGGCAATGAAGAAGAGTTCGAAGTGATTATGAAATTCGAAGTCGACGGTTCGGACGCCAAGTATATGATGGTCGTTCCTTTGGATTCCGATGGGAATGAAGATGAAGAGAGCGAAGAGGTATACGCGTTCCGTTACGAGGAAGACGGCGATGACCTGAAGCTGTACACGATCGAAAGCGACGAAGAATGGGAAATCGTTGAGGAGACCTTTAATACGCTTATCGACGAGTTTGATGGAGAAGATGGCAATGACTGAATTTACAGCAGACCAAGCAGTAATGACGTCGCGGGTTCGCGACACATTTGGCCCAGTCGTGGAACTTGAAGACGAATCGGGCAATGTCTCCTATTATCAAGTCGTTGAGGAGTTTGACGTCGCCGGAGCGGCCTACGCGGTATTATTGCCGGAGGACGCGTCCAAGGATGAAGAGCCGGAGATTTTCAAGATCGTGACGAGCGGCGATAAGCTGGAACTGGTCACGATTGATGACGACGAGGAATGGGAGAACGTATCCGAGCTGTACGATGAATTGACCTTTCCGGAGTAACGGGAAGGCATTGCAAGAGCACGATAGATCAGTCTGGGAAGAGCGGGAGATTTCCGCTCTTTTTGGCTGTTAAGGGGGAAGGCGGTTTGAGGAAAGCGCTGAAATGGCTGGCCGTTCTGCTGCTGATCGTGATCATCGGAGCAGGGGCGGCCGGATTTTATGTGTACACAAGCATGCTCCCGGTTGAAGCGAAGGAACAGCCAGTCAAGATTACGATCGAACCGGGAACGGGAACGGCCGACATCGCAAAGTTGCTGGAAAACCAGGGACTAATTAAAAATTCCTTTTTGTTCGTTTCGTATTTAAAATGGAAGTCGGAAGGCAGCCGGTTTCAGGCCGGGGTCTATGAGATGCAGCCGGGCATGACGTATGACGAGATCATCGCCAAGCTGAACAGCGGCGACGTGGTTAAGGCCGAGATGATCCGGTTTACGATTCCCGAGGGCTTCACGGTCAAACAAATGGCTGACAAGCTGGCGGAGGAAGGCTTGGTTGATCAAGCCGCGTTCTTGCAGCTGGCGAAGGATGCAGCGGGTCTTCACGATGAGCTGTTATCGCAAATCCCGACGGACGAGCGGTTGACGTACCGGCTGGAAGGGTATTTGTTCCCGGAAACCTATGAGCTGAAAAAAGGCAGCAACGAGCAGGACATCATCGCTCGGATGCTGCAGGAAACCCGTACCCGGCTCGGTAAAATCCCCGATTTTGAACAAAAGCTGCAGGCTCGCGGCCTTACGTTAAGTGAGCTGATGACGATAGCTTCGCTGGTAGAGCGAGAAGTGGTTGTTGATGCTGAACGGCCATTGGTGGCCGGAGTCATCTATAATCGGCTAAAGGACGGCATGAAGCTGGAAATTGACGCCACGGTGCAGTATGTGCTGGATAAACCCAAGGAGCGCTTGCTCAATTCGGATTTACGAAGCGTGGACAGCCCCTACAATACCTATTTGTATGAAGGGCTGCCTCCGGGGCCGATCGCTGCGCCTAGCCTCAAATCGATCGAAGCGGCGCTTGAGCCGAAATCCTCGGACTATCTATTTTATGTGACGAAAAAAGACGGCAGCGGGGAGCACCTGTTCGCCAAGACTTACAAGGAGCACTTAAAGAACATCGAAACAAGCAAGGCGATGGCCAATCAATGAATAAGGTGGAAGTTCAAAATGTAGATAACGTTTTGAACAACCTTTTAAAGGTGGTAGTATCAACATGAGTAAAAAACCGGAATTGTTAGTTCCTGCCGGTTCGCTGGAAGAACTGAAGCGCTACTTTGCGGCAGGGGCTGACGCGGCGCTGGTTGGCGAAGCCCGCTACGGAATGCGTCTCCCTGGCGATATGACGCCCCAAGACATCGCTGAAGCGGTTCAGGTAGCGCGCCAGTACGGAGCTAAAATTTATGTTAGCCTGAACAACCTGATGACCAATGACATGCTGGAGGGTTTGCCCGATTATGTGAAGCAGTTGGCGGAGTGCGGCGTAGACGCCGTTGAATTCGGTGACCCGGCCGTGCTTCAAACGGTGCGCACGGTTGCGCCTCAGCTGAAGCTGCATTGGAACGCGGAGATGACCTCCACCAACTATGCCACGGCCAATTACTGGGGCACGAAGGGAGCTTCCCGAGTTGTGCTCGCTCGTGAGCTGAATATGGACGAGATCACTGCAATGCCTCCGAAGCTGAACATCGAAGCAGAGGTTCAGGTGCATGGAATGACCAATATTTATCACTCGAAGCGGCGCTTGGTGCATAGCTACATGGTGTCTCAAGGGCGGCCGGTTGATCCGGACAGCAACCTGGGGATGAGCCGTGGGCTGTTCCTGATCGAGGCCGAACGGCCGGACGAGAAGTTCCCGATCTTCGAGGATATCAACGGAACGCATATTATGAGTTCGGACGATATTTGTATCTTGGAGGATTTGCACCTGCTGATGGCGGCTGGCGTGGACAGCTTCAAAATCGAGACGCTGCTGAAGCCGGCATCCTATAACGAAGTGGTCATTGCTTCGTATCGCCAAGCCATCGAAGCTTATTTCCGCGATCCGGACGGCTATGAGCTCGATGAGAACTGGCTTGAGGCCATTCGCGAGATTCAAGATCCGGAGCGGGAGCTGACCTTCGGCTTCTTTTATAAGGAACAGGTCTATTAAGAGGAAGTTGGGTGCTGAAAAGCCGACTTTTTTGACCTATATTTTAAATTTAAAAACCCAAAAAATGATGAGAGGTGAACGAAGATGCAAACTGCGGAGAAGCATATCCCGAAATATACGGGAAAACGTTATCGGCTGGCGAAACCCGAGCTGCTTGCCCCGGCAGGCAATCTTGAGAAGCTGAAATTCGCTGTCCATTACGGCGCCGATGCCGTGTATATCGGGGGACAACAATACGGCCTTCGTTCCAATGCAGATAATTTCAGCTTTGAAGAAATGCGGGAAGGCGTGGAATTTGCCAAGAAGTACGGCGCCAAGGTGTTTGTCGCCACGAATATTTATGCCCATAATGAGGATCTGGAGGGCATCGAGGAGTATTTGCGTAATTTATACGAGGTAGGCATCGCTGCCATTATCGTCGCCGACCCGGTGATCATAGAGACCGCGAAGCGGGTCGTCCCCGAACTGGAGGTTCACCTGAGTACTCAGCAATCGACGGTGAACTGGCAAGCGGTACAATTCTGGAAAGACCAAGGCTTGCCGCGGGTCGTACTGGGACGGGAGACCAGCCTTGAGGAAATCGAGGAAATTAAACGTCATGTCGACATCGAGATCGAGGCGTTTATTCATGGCGCGATGTGCTCCTCGTACTCGGGACGCTGCGTGTTGTCCAACCATTTTACCGACCGTGACTCCAACCGTGGGGGTTGCTGCCAATCCTGCCGTTGGAAATACGACCTGTTCACGGACGCCCGTGCGGATGGCGAATGGATTTCCGAGGAAGAAGCCCGCGATAACAGGGTACTGGAGAAGTTCCGTCTTGGCGTAACTCAGCTACCGATGTTTGAGGAAAACGATCATGCATTTACGATGGGATCGAAGGACTTGTGCATGATTGAGCATATTCCTGATCTCATCGACGTCGGGGTAGACAGTTTCAAAATCGAAGGGCGGATGAAGTCCATCCACTATGTGGCGACGGTGGTGAATGTCTATCGCCAAGCGATTGATGCTTACATGGCGGATCCGGACAATTACGTCTTGAAGCCGGAGTGGATCGAAGAAATCAACAAAGCGGCGAACCGGCCGCTGAATACCGGATTTTTCTACGATACGCCGGATCATGAAGATCATATTTACGAACCGGAAGAGAAGGCGGCGCCTTATGATTTTGCCGGATTGGTGATGGCGTATGACGAATCGACGGGAATGGCAACGATCCAGCAGCGCAACCATTTCAAACCGGGACAAGAAGTCGAATTTTTTGGTCCAAACGGGACGTTCTTTAAGCAGAAGGTCGGGACCATCTACGACGAAGACGGCAATGAATTGGATGCCGCCCGCCACCCGCTGCAGCGGATCCAAATGAAGGTGGACCAACCGGTTTCCTATTTCGATATGATGCGTAAAAGAAAGTAATGGAAAAAATCAATATGCTTTAGGGCCTGTTCGTTTCTAGGACGAAAGGCCCTTTTTTGTGACTTTTGTCAATATTATTTAAAATCCACCACATATGAAACCGATATTATAGAGGAGAACGTCAGGTATTGTCGAATATTTTCAATAGCTGACGAGAAATGTGAGAAACCAACAGCATTATGTATGACCTCAAGCCTAAAAATTGAGGTCTGCAACTATTATGAGTGGTGGGTGATCAACATGAGTCTGGTTCCGAAGAACGAGGACCAAGAAACCAACAGCAAAAAGAAGGAAAAGAAACAAAAGGGAGAGCGGACGAAATCCAAGGCGGTTCAGCCAGGAGGAAAAGCAACGCGAGATACCAAAGCTTTACTGGCTAATTTGCTGGACAAGCTGCCGAAACAATTCAACCCCGCGAAAGCAGTGGGGGTACGGTTGTTCCTGATCTTCTTTGTCGCAATCATGTTTTTCGTCCTGACGATCGGGATTATGTCCTCCCAAATGGCGAAGGGAACCATTCAGGACAATGCGGAACAAGCCAACCTGCAGACCATCGTTCAAACCTCGCAGAAGCTAGATATTGTCATGCAGAAGTATGAGGAGAACCTTCAGCAAATGTTCTTGGACGATGAGATGCAAAATGCAATCATGGATGCTTCGTTGGCGAACATTTCGGATTATGACAAGTTTACGGCAACCAACAAAATGAGAACACGTCTGAATACGTTGACCTTCTCCACGAAGGGGGTTTCCGCCGTTTACATGTTGTCGGCTGACAACATTGTGGACGACGTCACTTCGGGCAGTGCCGATGTCACGTTCTTGGATACCGTGCGCGAAGAAGCCTGGTTTAAAGATCTGACCAGCGCCACTAAAACTTTATGGATGCAAGTGCCATCGAAAGGTAAGGGCACGGAAGTCTTCCGTTTAGCTCGCTCGGTACAGAGCGTTAACAGCATGAAACGCTTTATTCTGATTGCTGATATCAACCTGGAAATCCTAGACGGCTATTTGAAAGAGGTTAAGCTGGGGAATAACTCCAAGCTGCAAATGGTGACTCAAGATAACATCGTTGTAGGTTCTTCCGTTGAAAGAGATCAAGGAAATCCGTCCGAATTTGATATGGGACAAGCCACCGAGGCTTCGGGTACTTTCCGGACGAAGGATGCCAACGGCAACGCTGTCCTTGCTTCCTATAGCACCCAGTCGTCCGGCTGGAAGTTAATCGGTACCGTCGATACGGCTGAACTGACGAAGAGCGCAAATCGCATTCTGATGTTTACGATCTTCTCGCTGATCGTGGTTGCGATCATTGCCATTCTGATCGGGGTATGGATGGTTCGGATGATCGCTTATCCGCTTGGCAAGCTGAGAAACCTGATGGAGGAAGGCTCCAAAGGGAATCTGAACGTTCGGATGAACACGAAATCGAAAGATGAAATTGGTCAATTGGCAGTAAGCTTTAATGTGATGATGGAAAATATCACAGCCCTCGTTAAGCAAACCAATAACTCCGCACAGGATGTATTGGATACGGCTGCTGAATTGACACAAGCGTCGAACAAAACGGCGTTGTCTGCGAAAGAAATCGCCGTGGCGACTGAAGAAATCGCTAACGGGGCAACCAGCCTGGCTAACGAAGCGGAACGCGGTAATGAGCTGACCGAGAATATTTCCCGGCAAATGGAACGCGTTGTCCAATCGAACAAAGAGATGGAGATTTCGGCTCGTCAGGTGGAGAAGTCCAGTCAGCAAGGGACTCAGTATTTGAACGGATTGATGGAGAAAACCAATATGACGGTCGAAATGATCAACGCTTTGACCGCCAAGGTCGACTCGCTCAAAGCAAGCACTGGCTCCGTCTTGAAAGTGCTTGATGTCATGCAGAACATTACGCAGCAAACGAATATCCTGTCGCTTAATGCTACGATTGAAGCAGCCCGCGCAGGTGCTGCAGGCCGCGGATTTATGGTCGTTGCCGATGAAATTCGCCAACTGGCCGATCAGTCGCGTCAGTCGATCACCATGGTCGGCGAAATCACAGATACGATTCAGAAAGAGATGAATGAAACGGTGAAGACCTTGTCCGAGGCGAGCCCAATCTTCCAAGAGCAAATCGCATCGGTGCAGGAAACCAACCAAATTTTCGTATCTGTGCAGCAACAAATGGAAGGCTTCGTGCGTCACCTGGATTCCGTAACGGCTTCCATCGACCAGCTAAACGAATCGCAAGCGGTCTTGTCGGAAGCGATGAGCAACGTCAGTGCCGTCGCACAGCAATCGTCCGCCACGTCCGAAGAGGTTGCATCGCTCTCCAGCGAACAGCAAACGGTCGGCGATCAACTGGTACAGCTGTCAAACAAACTGGAGAATGTGTCGGCTGGCTTGAAAGAGTCGTTGTCGAAATTCACCGTATAGATAGCAGGCTTAAGCGACGGAAATCAAAGCTTGGCCCATCCCCGAGGGTTCCGGGGGCGGGGAGAAGCCCGGCTCATCTGCGATGCAGGTGCAGCCGGGCTTTTACTTTGCAGGGGATCAAGATAGCTTGGTGTTTGTTTAGCCCGACTTTTCCCAGGAAATAATGGGAACAGAATGGAGGGCGAACGATGTCGTTATTGCGCAAAAAACGGATATTTTATCTGTTACTTTCCTTTGCGGCGGTGCTGGGACTATTTGCGCTGCGGATCGCTTGGATTCAGATGGCTTCAGCGTTTAAGGCGGTGACCGTAAGCGGCAAGACAATCAATGAACTCGCCGTCCGGCAACGGGAAGAGAGTATTGAGTTGGATCCGGGGCGAGGTCAACTTGTTGATCGCAACGGAAAGGCGCTGACGGGCGAAGTCGGATGGACACCAATTCTGTTCCCTGTCCGCAAGTTGCCCGCAGCAGATCAGCTTACCGGATTGGCGGCCGTATTGGGGACAACGATTCCCGAACTCCAAAGGAAGTGGGAACAGTTGGAGCGCCCTTACGTCTGGCCCAAGCCTGGCGGGGAGCCGGGGGAACCGCTTCGGCTCAGCGAAGAGATAGCCCGTTCTTTGCCTCATTTGGAAGGGCTGGAGGTGCTGCCGTATATGACGCGTTACGGGCCGGGCGAACGGGGGAATCAATGGCTTGGCTTCGTGACGCAACGGCCGGACATCATCCGTAAGTTGCGAGAAGATAAGCACCAACCGGACTTCGCGTTAACGCTGCAGGTTGGAGCTTCGGGGTTGGAGAAAACGCTGGATAACTTGCTCCGTGGAATCGGCAGCGTCAGAGCGGCCTACACGGTTGATGGCCGCAAGGATCCGCTAGTTGGGATGGGGACGCGGGTGAATGCGGAGGCTAGCCGATACTATCCGTTGCAAATCCAAACGACAGTTGATGACACCCTCCAACAAAAAATCGAGCGGTTAGCGGATGAGATGAAAGTGACGGATGGAGCAGTGGTCGTGCTGGACGCCAAAACCGCCGATATCGTCTCGATGGTATCGCTGCCTTTCTACGATCCGCATCACGTTGATCCGGCAGCAGAGAACTGGAGTAATAAGGCGGTTAAGGCCAGTGTGCCGGGTTCGATTTTTAAGACGGTGATTGCGGCGGCTGCACTGGAGGAGCAGGTGACATTTCCCGGGGAGATGTTCCACTGCAGCGGGCATTACGGAAAATACGGCTTGTCATGCTGGAAGGAAGGCGGACATGGAAACCTTACGCTGGAGGAAGGCTTTGCGAGGTCGTGTAACGTGGTATTCGCCACACTGGGAGAACGGCTGAGTGCGGAGGCGATTGCCCGGACAGCCGCCAAGCTGGGGCTGGGGCGCACCGTGGGCTGGCACGATCCGTCCTTCCTTGGAGGGGATTCCTTGCGGCCGCTGGATCAGGAAGAAGCCGGGGCGGTCTTTAGCAATCTGGCGGCGGCGGACGGCGGGGTGCGGGCACAGACAGCGATTGGTCAGCGGGACGTGCTTGTCTCTCCACTGCAAGCGGCCAATCTGGTTGTTACTTTGCTCCACGGCGGACAGGTTATGGCGCCCCGCTTAGTCAGCGAGATCCGTTATAAGGAAGGTTCGCTGCTCTCCGCATTGCCGGTTCAAGCTTCGCCCTCCTCCGCTGGACAAATTACTCCGCAAACAGCACAACGGCTGTTGTCCATGATGAGGCTGGTTGTCACAGACGGCACCGGGCGAACTTTGCAGAAAGCCAAATGGCCGTTGGCTGGAAAATCGGGAACAGCTGAGGTTGTAAAGAATCATAAGCAGCTGAATCATCAATGGTTTATCGGTTACGGACCGACCCATCACCCCAAGTATGCTGTCGCCGTCCTCGTTCAAAACCAGCCGGAAGGATCCAAGCATCTGGCCGCCGAATTGTTCCGGCGAACAATGGATTTACTGGCTGCGGAAAGTTGACCGATTTCCTATGCCTTCCCCAAAAAAATGCGCCTAAACTGAAGATGTCTGTGATAAAATAGTGTAGATGCTATGCTTTTCACGGAGCATGCCAAAGTCATTGATCATAGAAAAGTGGGGAAAGCATATGGAGACTTTGCTGCTATGGTTATTTTATATCTCTACGCTGTACGCTTTTATACCCGGATTGATCACTCGGATTTTCGGTTTTCGCGTATTTAAGCGCGGGATCAGCGAGAAGGCGTTTGCGCTAACGTTCGACGATGGTCCCGATCCGAAATATACTCCACAATTGCTTGATCTGCTCAAGCGCCACGGAGCGAAAGCAACGTTTTTCCTCGTTGGTTCCAATGCGGAGAGACACCCCGAATTGATTAAACGGATTCATGAGGAAGGCCATTTGATAGGGTCGCACAACTATGTGCACAAAACCAATTGGCTCATGGGGCCGGCGGCCGTCAAGAAGCAGATTCAGAAGACGAATCAGATCATCCATGACGTGACGGGCTTCAATTCTCATTACTATCGTCCGCCGTGGGGGATTGTCAACTTGTTTGATTTTGCGAACCGCGGAAATACACAGATCGTGCTGTGGTCGGCTATGTTCGGCGATTGGCGGGTCAAGGTCGGCGCTGACCGGTTAACGGAGCGTATGCTGAAGAAGCTGCGGGGCGGTGAGGTCTTTCTCCTGCACGACTGTGGTGCCACACTAGGTGCGAACACCGGAGCGCCGGCGGAAATGTTGATAGCGCTCGAGCGCGTGCTGACGGAAGCGGATCGCCGCGGATTGCGAAGCATCCGCATTGATGAATTGATTCAGGCGACGGAAGAGGCCAAGCTTCAAGGCATACATGTTGAAACTGCAACGCCGAAGGGGAGAACGCCAGTGAAGATTACCTGGTTTAAGCGATGTATCGTAGCCTTATGGCTCGTTTGGGAGAAGATCTTCCACATCCTTTTTCAATTGAAAGCTCCCGAACCGGAGGATCCTTTCCTTCATTTCCGAGTCCGATCCTATCATGGAGAGCCGGTGGCGATGAACAATGGGAAGACATTGGAATCTGGAGATCAAGTGATGGAGCTTCATTTTGACAACAAAAAATTGTTTGAGTATGGGGCTCGCTCCAGAACAAGCGTGCATTTGGCGATTCAAATGATCCGCAAAATGGAGAAGACGCTACCCCTTTTTGCCAAATATGTGATCGAGCATCCTGAGTTAAAAGACGTTAAGGCGCTGTATGGCGTCAGCATGATTAACCGGGGTCCGGAGCAATTTGGGTTTATAATTAAGGATTTACCGAAGGGCTGGTTTGCCAGCTCGACGAAAATCTATTTGAAATTATTAATGAGTGTTATTCACCCTGCCGGTACCTCAAGATTAAAAGAGCAACCTCAGGAGCTGGTACCGAAGATGATCGTGATGCCGATGGATGTGCTGTTGGAGCGGTTCGCCGAGAACGGCTCGCATCGCAGCAGCCATACGGTGGATGAGAAGCCGGAGGCCGTGGAAGAGGAGTCTTTGCTTAGCGTATCCTTGCCTACGCGTTAATCGCTCTTATCCATTATTTTTGTTAACTCTAAAAGAAAAGGCCGTACCCGAATCTAAAATGATCCGGGTACGGCCTTTTGAGTTAAGCTAAATTAAATTTTCATCACGCCGCCGGAGCTGGCGTTGGTGACCAGTTTGGAATAACGGGCCAGATAACCGGTTTTGACCTTCGGCTCAAAGCCTTTCCAATTGGCTTTGCGGCGCGCGAGCTCTTCATCGCTGACATGCAGCTCGATTTTGCGGTTATTCAAGTCCAGCTCGATGATGTCGCCGTCTTCAACGAAAGCGATTGGGCCGCCTTCAGCAGCCTCAGGAGAGATATGACCGATGCTGATTCCGCGGGAAGCGCCGGAGAAGCGTCCGTCGGTGATCAGACCGACCTTCGCGCCCAGACCCATGCCGACGATCTGCGACGTTGGAGCCAGCATTTCAGGCATGCCTGGACCGCCCTTTGGTCCTTCATAGCGGATGACAACAACGCAACCCTCTTTGACTTTACCGTTCGCGATCCCTTCGAGCGCTTCTTCCTGCGAGTCGAAGCAGATCGCCGGGCCTTTATGATATCCGCCAACCGAAGGGTCAACAGCTCCCACCTTGATGACGGAGCCTTCCGGCGCCAGGTTACCATACAGGATAGCAAGTCCGCCTTTCTCGGAATGCGGATTGTCGATCGGACGGATGACGTTGTGGTCGAGGATTTCGCATCCGGCAACGTTCTCGGCGAGCGTTTTGCCGGTAACGGTGATTTGATCGCCGTAGATGGCTCCCGGCTTCTTCAGCAGCTCGTTGAGCACGGCGCTGACGCCGCCAGCCCGATGCACGTCTTCGATAAAGATATCGGACGCCGGAGCCAGCTTTGCAATATGCGGCACGCGGTTGGCCACTTCATTGATCCGTTCCAGCGGGTAATCGATTCCTGCTTCTTGGGCCAAAGCCAGCGTATGCAGGACGGTGTTCGTGGAGCCGCCCATAGCCATATCCAGCGCAAAAGCGTTGTCGATCGATTCCTTCGTCACGATGTCGCGCGGTTTCAGATCAAGCTCGATCAGCTTCATCAGCTGCTGCGCAGACTTCCGGACGAATTCGCGGCGCTCTTCGGCGACAGCGAGGATGGTGCCGTTCCCCGGCAGCGCCAAGCCCAGCGCTTCAGCGAGGCAGTTCATCGAGTTGGCCGTGAACATACCGGAACACGAACCGCAGGTCGGACAGCCGTATTGTTCCAGTTCGAGCAAGTCCTTGTCGCTGATTTGTCCGGCTTGGTGGGCGCCAACGCCTTCAAAGACGGAGGTCAAGGACAATCTGCGTCCTTTGCTGTCGACGCCGGCTTTCATTGGACCGCCGCTGACAAAGACGGTTGGGATATTGACGCGCAAGGCGCCCATCATCATCCCTGGCGTGATTTTGTCGCAGTTCGGAATGCAAACCATCCCGTCGAACCAGTGCGCGGAAACTACAGTCTCGAGCGAGTCGGCGATGATTTCCCGGCTTGGCAGGGAATAACGCATCCCAATGTGTCCCATCGCGATCCCGTCGTCTACACCAATGGTATTGAATTCAAACGGAACGCCGCCCGCTTCGCGGATCGCTTCCTTAACGATTTTACCGAACTCTTGTAAGTGCACATGTCCAGGCACGATATCGATATAAGAGTTGCAGACCGCGATAAACGGTTTGCCGAAATCTTCTTCCTTCACGCCTGCAGCACGCAGCAAGCTGCGGTGCGGCGCGCGGTCGAAGCCTTTTTTGATCATATCAGAACGCATTTTCTTGGCTGGCATGATCTCCGATCCTCCCATGATTCATTATAGTTTTGGAGCTTTACACCGCTAAAGGTTTTCTCTAAAGTCTATCATAAGTGGTTATGATTTTCTACCTATCGATCACAGGAAAAAGCATGGGGAATGGTGTGGATCGGGTCTATAAAAACAAAGAAAATCTCCGGGGGTTCCGGAGATTTCTTAAGACTTACGCTTCGATTCCGGGTTTACTGCGGGCGATCCCGCCTTTACGGCCGATTTCCCGGTAAAAGCCTTTATCATGCTTCTGGGATGTCGCCTCGCCGCCCTTCTGGCCGATTTCCTGATAAAATTCGCGGTTGTGGGTTTTCGAGGTCGCTTCGCCGCCTTTTTGCCCGATTTGCTTATAAAAGGATTTGCCGTGGTTTTTGGCCGTGGCCAGTCCTCCCAGACGTCCTGCTTCTTCCCGGGTCATCTTGCTTTGGCTTCGTGCCATCGAATCCCTCCTTGGATTTTATTTTGGAGTACGTATGTTTTATTTACCACGGATTTCCATGTTGAAACGGATTTATCTAAAATTTTAAGGATTCGCCAAAAGATATCTATTAAATAATTAGGAAGTAATGAGATGACTTAGGAGCCGCCGCAGCCCACACCTGTGAAAATGGTATAATAAGGACAATGTAGGGAAGGGGGAGCGAGGATGGCCACGATCGAAGTGCGCGGGCAGAAAGCAGCTTGCAAGGCCATTTTGTTTGATAAAGATGGAACGCTGTTGAATTTTATGGGGCTATGGGGCAGCTGGGCCGCGGTCTTAACCGATCTGATGGAGCGGAAGCTGGCTGAGTTGGGCTCGCCTGGCGGGTTCAACAAATCCGCGCTGCTAGGCCTTCAAACGGATGAGCGAAACCGGGTGATCGGTTACGACAAAACCGGTCCGATTGCGATGGGGACGGAAGAAGAGATCATTGCGCTACTGGCATCGACGTTATATGCCGCAGGGCTGCCTTGGAACGAAGCGACAACCGTTGTTCGCGAATTAAATGCAACGGCGATGGCGGAGCTCAAGCGGCGGCGGGAAGCGGTGCCTTTGCCCGGGCTGCGCGATTTTGTCCAGAGTTGCCGTGAGGCGGGTGTGAAGCTGGCGGTCGTCACCTCCGACTCAACCTCGGAGGCGCTGGAGCATCTGGAATGGCTTGGCATCCGGGATGCGTTCGCCAGCGTGGTTGGCCGGGATCGCGTTGCCCGGGGCAAGCCGGGGCCGGACATGGCGCTGCTCGCCTGCCGTGAACTGGGGCTATCGCCAAGCGAAGCGGTGGTCATTGGCGACAGCAACGCCGATATGCAAATGGGAAAGCGTGCAGGCGTCGTGATGACCATTGGCGTGTCGGAGGAGTACGGTGAAGAGGCCCAGGAAGCAGTTTATTTGCGGGCCGCGGACGTTATTATATCTAATTATCGCGAGTTGACGATACATCCATAGGAGGTTCGAGCGGATGAGCAAAGAGATCGACACGTTGGCAGCATGGATTGAGGAGAGTTCAAACATTGTATTTTTTGGAGGGGCCGGGGTATCTACCGAAAGCGGAATCCCTGACTTCCGTTCGGCGGCGGGCATCTATCAGATGGAGAACGCGTCGCCTTATGCGCCGGAGGAGATTTTGAGCCGGAGGTTCTTCGATCGGCATCCGGACGTATTTTTCGATTTCTATAAGACGAAAATGCTCCATCCGGAGGCGCAGCCCAACGCCGCGCACCGCTGTTTGGCTGAGTTGGAGCGAGCAGGGAAGCTAAGCGTTGTGGTGACGCAAAATATCGACGGGCTCCATCAACAGGCGGGCAGCCGCCGCGTGCTGGAGCTGCACGGATCGGTGCACCGCAACACCTGCATGGAATGCGGCCGTACCTATACGTTAAAGGACGTCATGGACAGCGAAGACGTCGTGCCGCGCTGCAGCTGCGGCGGCATCATCAAGCCGGATGTGGTGCTGTATGGGGAGAACCTGAATGAGCAGGTGATGCAGGACACGGTAACGGCGATCGCCGGCGCTGACCTGCTGGTGATTGGCGGAACCTCGCTGACGGTGCAGCCCGCAGCTCATCTGGTCACCTATTTCCGCGGCGAACGGACGGTGCTGATCAACGCCTCGTCCACCGCGTATGATAACCGGGCTGACCTCTTGATCACCGAGCCGATTGGCGAGGTGCTGGGGGCCGTTTCCCGGAAGCTGGACTTGGCGGAGTGAGACGAGGCTCGCGAATTTTGCGTAGACTCACTCCTTCGCGGGATTCCGGGTGACCGCCCGGCGATATTCGCTTGGTGATTCGTTGTGAAACCGGCGGAACTGCCGTGAGAAGTAGAGCGGATCGGTAAGGCCGACAGAAGCGGCGATTTGCTCGATCGACAGCTCGGGACGTTCGCGCAGCAGTTGGCGGGACTTATCGATTCTCAACTTCAGCAGGTAGGTGACGGGGGTGAAGCCCGTTTCTTTTTTGAAAATCCGCGAAAGATAAGCTCGATTATAGCCCAAGGATGCGCACATCTGCTCGATGGAGACCGGATGCGCGTATTGGCTGGCCATATAATGAATCATTTGCTTCACGATCCGCTGAACGCCCGATTCGCCCGACGGCAGCGCGGAGGCCATGCCAAGCGTCTCTTGAGCTTCGGCCATAATTTGATGAAGCAGCCCCAGCGACAGCAGATGGGAGCTGTTTTTTTTCGTTTGGAATGCTTGTAACACGCTGCTGAGCATGGCAGGGATCGGGCTGTTCCCGCCTTGCCGGAACACCGGCTGCTGCGGGGTGAAGCCGGCTCGCTTCACGAGCTCCGCCGCCTTAACTCCGGTGAAGGCGATCCAACGATAACGCCAAGGCTCGGCCACATCGGAAGCATAACTGACGAGCTGATCGGGGAGAATCAGGAAGCCATCCCCTTCGCTCAGCTCATAGGAGGCGGATTCGGTCCGGAACGTGCCCTTGCCTTGCTCTACGAAATGCAGAAGGAAATAATCATAAATTTTCGGGCCCAGCCGGTGATCGGGAAGGGTCTGACTTTCGCCGGCGAACAGAACATGCAGCTCATCTGTCTCGATCAAATCCGGGTTGGCGGCCGCGCTATAGGTTTCTTTGAACATGGGATAGTCTCCTTTGACCAGGGGGACGGATAATGCCCCATAAGTCTTCGCTCCCATTTTACTCCGAAAAGTCACATTTATCTATATTGTTCTCGCAAAGTTGCATTATCAAAGCAAAGCGATTTCATTATACTGGGTACAAGAATCAAAGATTTCATGACGATGGGGTGTACGTTGATGAAAAAGCAGGAAATGGAACAATTGTTTATATTCAAATATGGGGAAAGCGCTGAGCCGATTCGCGTATTTAACGCCCCAGGACGGGTGAACTTGATCGGTGAGCATATCGACTACAACGGGGGGTATGTGTTCCCGGCGGCGTTGGAATTTGGGACGACGCTGGCGATCCGCAAGCGCGCTGACGGCAAAGTCGCCTTTGCTTCCAGCAACCTGCCTTACACGGCAGAGCTGGCACTGGAAGAGCTCGGCACAAGCAAAACCGGTGAATGGATCGACTATCCGATCGGCGTTTACGTGGAGCTGAAGAAGCTGGGCATCTCGCTTACGAGCGGGTATGACCTGCTGTTCCATGGCGAAATTCCGAACGGTGCGGGCTTGTCCTCCTCCGCATCGATTGAAGTGGTAACGGCCTTGGCGTTCGTGAGCATGGAAGGGAAGGAGCTCGACAAGGTGGAAATCGCCCGGTTGTCTCAGCGGGCTGAGAATCAATATGTCGGCGTAAACAGCGGCATTATGGACCAGTTCGCGGTGGCGAACGGGGCCAAGGACCATGCGATCCTGCTGATGTGCGACACCTTGGAATACAAGCTGGTCCCGTTCCGGACAGGCGCGTATAAGCTGGTCATTGGCAATACGAAGAAACGCCGCGGGCTGGTCGATTCCAAATACAACGAACGGCGTTCGGAATGTGATGCTGCGCTGGAGATTTTGCAAAAACGCGAGCCGGGCTTGGAGTTCTTGGCCCACCTGAAGCCGGAGCAGTTGGAGCAGTGGCGGGGAGATTTTACGAACGAAGTGCTGTATAAACGGGCCAAACACGTGGTGGAAGAGAACGCGCGCGTGCTGAAATCGGTGGATGCGCTGAGCGCCAACGATTTGAAGGCTTTTGGCGAGCTGATGAACGCCTCCCATGATTCGCTGCGTGACTTGTACGAGGTGAGCTGCCTGGAGCTGGACGTGATGGTTGAGGAAGCACGGAAGATCGAAGGCACATTGGGCGCCCGGATGACCGGGGCCGGATTTGGCGGCTGTACAGTATCGCTGGTGCATGAGGATTCGGTAGAGCGGTTCGTGTCCGAGGTTGGTCGGTCTTATAAGGAACGGACAGGGCTGGAAGGCGAATTTTACGTGTGCGGCGTAGGCGACGGCGTACATGAGATGAAAGGGGAGTAATCATCATGGCGATACTGGTTACGGGGGGAGCCGGTTATATCGGCTCGCATACAGTAGCGGCGCTGCTGGAGCAAGGAAGAGAGGTCGTCGTGATCGACAACCTGCAGACCGGACATCGCGAGGCGTTGCTCGGCGGTAAGCTGTATGAAGGAGATCTGCGCGATAAGGCGCTGTTGGCCAAGTTGTTTGCCGAGAACGAGATCGAAGCGGTCATCCATTTTGCCGCGAACTCTCTGGTTGGGGAGAGCATGAAGGATCCGGTCAAATATTTTGACAATAACGTGTACGGGACGCTTTGCTTGTTGGATGCGATGGATCAGGCGAATGTGCGCAAGATCGTGTTCTCCTCCACGGCGGCAACCTACGGCGAACCGGAAAAAGTGCCGATTGAAGAGAGTGATCCGACCCGGCCAACGAACGTGTATGGCGAAACGAAGCTGACGATGGAACGGATGATGGCTTGGTTCGATCAGGTGTTGGGGATCAAATACGTGTCTCTGCGTTACTTCAACGCGGCTGGTGCCCATGAGAGCGGCAAAATCGGCGAGGACCATCGCCCGGAAAGCCATTTGATCCCGTTGATCATTCAAGCGGCCTTGGGACAACGTCCGTCCATCCAGGTGTTCGGCGATGACTACAACACGGCGGACGGTACTTGTGTCCGCGACTATATCCACGTGAGTGATTTGGCCGATGCCCATCTGCGCGCGGTGGATCATTTGCTGGGCGGCGGAGAGAGCGACGTATTTAACCTTGGCAACGGGCAAGGTTTCTCGGTCAAGGAAGTGATCGAAACCGTGAAGCAGGTCACCGGCCGCGACTTCCCGGTCGCGATCAGCCCGCGCCGCGCCGGCGATCCGGCGGTGCTCATCGCTTCCTCGGACAAAGCCCGCCGCGTGCTGGGCTGGAATCCGACTCGCAACAAGCTGCCCGGCATCATTGAAAGCGCATGGCAATGGCATAACAGCCATCCGAACGGTTATAACGACTAAGGGAGTGTTATGGGATGGGAGTAGAAGAGAGAAGTCGTCAAGACGCGCTTCATGCGATTGAACGGCTAGTGAATTATGCGCTCGAGCAGGGCCTGATCGATTGGTGGGACGTGGACTATTCGCGCAATCGTCTCCTGGAGCTGTTCTCCTTTGATGAGCCGTACACCGGCGAAGTGGCGAAGGAGGCGCTGACCGGACCGCAGGAGCCGCTTGAGATCTTGATCGATTACGGGCTTACGATCGGCTTGATTCCGGAAGATACCGCTACGTACCGCGATTTGCTGGATGCGAAAATCATGGGCTTGCTCATGCCGCGCCCGTCGGAAACAATCGCCGCCTTCCGCAAAACGGAAAGCGAGCAGGGAATTGCCGCCGCGACCGACGCCTTCTATAAGTTGTCGGTAGCCAGCAATTACATCCGGATGGACCGGGTGCGTCAGAACATCTATTGGGAGCAGCCGACGCCGTTTGGAGACATGGAAATCACGATTAACCTGTCCAAACCGGAGAAGAATCCGAAGGAAATCGCGATGGCGAAGCTGCTGCCGCCTCCGGTGTACCCTAAATGTCAGTTGTGCCGCGAGAACGTTGGTTATGCCGGACGACTGAATCATCCAGCCCGCCAGAATTTGCGAGTTATTCCACTGACGCTGAACGGGGAGCCGTGGTTTTTCCAATACTCGCCTTACGTCTATTACAACGAGCATTGTATCGTGTTCCACCACGATCACATTCCGATGAAGCTGACCCGCGATACGTTTAAGCGGCTGTTGGAATTCACGACGTTGTTCCCGCATTACTTCATCGGCTCCAACGCGGATCTGCCGATCGTCGGCGGGTCGATTCTGACGCACGACCATTTCCAGGGGGGACGCCACACGTTTCCATTGGAAAAAGCACCAGTCGAAGCTGTCTACGTCCATCCGGACTTCGCCGGCGTCACCGTCGGCAGGGTGAAGTGGCCGATGTCTGTGCTGCGGGCGAACGGCCAAGAGCGGGAAGCCGTGTTGGAAGCGGTAGATCATCTGTACGAAAAATGGAAGCAATACAGCGACCCATCTGTTGGCGTCCTGGCCTTCTCCGAGCAGGAGGGGGAATCCGTGCCGCATAACACGGTAACGCCGATCGTTCGCCGCAGCGCGGACGGCGGGTATGAAGCGGACATCGTCCTGCGCAATAACCGGACGGACGAACAGCATCCCGAAGGGATTTTCCATCCGCACCGCGAGATGCATCACATCAAGAAGGAGAACATCGGCCTGATTGAAGTCATGGGCGTAGCCATCCTTCCGGGCCGGCTGAAGGAAGAACTGGCGGGGGTTGCTGACATTCTGAGCGGCGATAAGGCGCTCTATGAGCAAACTGTATCCGATCCGAATGCCCGCTTGGCCGTGCATGCGGACTGGGTGAAGGAACTGGTTGCACGCGTTGGCATGTCGTTGGGTCGTGAAGAGGCCGAAGCGCTGCTGCGTGATGAGGTTGGCCGCAAGTTCGCGGAGATCCTTGGACATGCCGGCGTATTTAAAGCGACGCCCGAAGGCTGTGAGGCTTTCGAACGCTTTGTTGAATCGATTGGTTACCGCAGACGGTAAGGCATAACCGAATTAGAAGTAAAGGGGCGTTCCAAATCGATAAAGGTTTGGGATGATCCCTTTTTCTGTTTGTTATTTTGTTACAGTTAGAAGTATAATAGTTTGGGAGTTCGAAGAGGCTAGAAATAGCACCAGCGCATTGTAGAAACGCTCCATTTACATAACCAAATTTTAGGAGGAGTTACGGCATGGACAATTTCGTATTTCATAATCCAACCAAGCTGATCTTCGGCAAAGGCCAGCTGGAGGCGCTTCGCAACGAGGTGCCGGCTTACGGCAAAAAAGTGCTGCTAGTCTACGGCGGCGGCAGCATTAAACGCAGCGGGCTGTACGATCAAGTGACTGCCATTCTGCGGGAAATCGGCGCCGAAGTGACGGAGCTTGCGGGCGTTGAGCCGAACCCGCGTCTTTCGACGGTGCACCGCGGGGTCGAGCTGTGCAAATCCAACGGCATCGAGCTGGTTCTTGCCGTCGGCGGCGGCAGCGTGCTGGACTGCTCGAAGGCGATTGCCGTCGGGGCTAAATACGACGGGGATATGTGGGATTTCGCAGAGCGCAAAGCCGTACCGAAAGCCGCCCTGCCGCTCGGAACGGTACTTACGATGGCCGCAACTGGCTCCGAAATGAACGGAAACTCCGTCATTTCCAACGAAGAAACTAAGGAGAAGCTGGGTTGGAGCAGCAAGCTGGCTTATCCTGCATTCTCCATCCTTGATCCGCAGTTCACGGTTTCCTTGCCGAAAGACCAAACGGTGTACGGCATGGTGGATATCATGTCTCATGTATTCGAGCATTATTTCCATCCAACGCCAAACACTCCGCTGCAGGATGAGTTCTGCGAAGGGCTGCTGCGGACGGTGATCGAAACGGCACCGAAGCTGGTACAGGATTTGGAAAACTACGACCTCCGGGAAACGATTCTGCTGTGCGGCACATTGGCGCTGAACGGCGTGCTGAACATGGGCTTGTCCGGGGACTGGGCTACTCACAACATCGAACATGCTGTGTCGGCGGTTTACGATATTCCGCATGGCGGCGGCCTGGCCATCCTGTTCCCGAACTGGATGAAATATAACCTGAAGCAGGATGTCGCCCGCTTTAAGCGTCTGGCGATCAACGTCTTCCATGTCGATCCTGCCGGCAAGAGCGATGAGGCAGTGGCGCTTGAGGGCATCGAAGCGTTGCGGTCATTCTGGAACTCGATTGGCGCACCAAGCCGCTTGGCGGATTACGGCATTGACGACAGTCAACTGGAAGTTATGGCCGATAAAGCGGTCCGCTTTGGTTCGTTTGGCAATTTTGCCGTGTTGGATAAACAGGACGTGCTCGAAATTTATCGGATGTCGCTGTAAATCCCCGCTTCATAGATCCCTACTTAAAATAACCGGTCTCACGACTTGGCGTCGTAGGCCGGTTTTTCTTTTTTTGAAACATATTTCACCAATTTACGTATTTAATTGTAGAGTCCAACAATATTTTGGGTAGAGGGAGGAACGGGATGGAAGCGCTGTTTTGGGGTTGTTTCGTCGGCGGTGCTTTGTTTGCCGTCATCAGCGCCGTGCTTGGTGACTTGATCGGAAGCTGGCTGGATGGCGTGTTTGATTTCCTGTCCGCGGATTTTCTCAAGCCGATCATCACGGCATCGGCGATCACGTCCTTTGGCGGAGCCGGTATTTTGCTGGACCGATACACCGGGCTTGGCACGGCTGTTGTAGTGGTTTTAGCGATAGTTGCAGCCGTCCTGCTGTCTGCTACCGTGTATTTCGCCTATGTGAAACCGATGGAGAACAGTGAAAATTCCACGGGATTCTCTGAATCGGAGCTGCCCGGTAAAATCGGCGAAGTCACCGTGCCCATTCCGGCGCAAGGGTATGGCGAAGTGATGGTGAAGCAGGTAGGCGGCAATTCGCTGCATATCGCCTCCAGCTGGGATCGGAAGGAGATTCCCGCCGGAACAGCCGTCGTTGTGATCGGGACGGCGAAGGACGGGACCGTCCAGGTTTCCGAGCTTTACCCCCACCCGATGTAATGCCAATTAAAGAAGAGGGAGCTGATGTCATTGTTCGAAAGTTTTCCGGATTTCCTACTGATCCCCGTGATCGTGATTGCAGTCATTGTCGTGCTTGGGCTGGCGTTTTGGGCAAGATACAAAACGGTGGGCCCCGATGAGGCGATGATTGTGACGGGGTCTTTTCTAGGCAGCAAAAACATTTCCGACGACCAATCCGGCCGCAAAATCAAAATCGTGCGCGGCGGCGGGGCATTTATCTGGCCGATCTTTCAGAAAGCCGAGTTTATGTCGCTGCTATCCCATAAGCTTGACGTGATGACGCCCGAGGTCTACACCGAGCAAGGGGTGCCGGTATCTGCAGACGGCGTGGCCATCATTAAAGTGGGCAGCTCGATCGAAGACGTCGCAACAGCCGCCGAACAATTTATGGGCAAACCCATCGAATCGCTGAAGGGCGAGGCACAGGAAGTGCTGGAAGGCCATCTGCGTTCCATCCTGGGCTCGATGACCGTTGAGGAAGTCTATCGCAACCGCGACAAGTTTGCTCAGGAAGTGCAAAGCGTCGCAGCCCGGGATCTGAAGAAAATGGGACTGCAGATCGTTTCGTTCACGATCAAGGACGTTCGGGATAAGCACGGTTATTTGGAGGCGCTTGGGAAGCCGCGGATCGCTGCGGTTAAGCGGGACGCCGACATCGCTGAGGCCGAAGCCCAGCGGGATGCACGGATCCAGAAAGCGCTGGCCGAGGAAGCTGGGCAGAAGGCCGAGCTGGTGCGCGATACGAACATCGCCGAGGCTGAGAAAGAGAAGGAACTGAAGGTAGCGTCCTTCAAGAAGGAGCAGGACACTGCCAGAGCCGAAGCCGACCAAGCTTATCACATTCAGGAAGCTCGGGCTAAGCAAGTGATGGTCGAAGAGCAGATGAAGGTCGAGCTGGTGCGGAAGGAACGGGAAATCGATCTGCAGGACAAAGAAATTATCGTCCGTCAGAAGCAATATGATGCTGAAGTGAAGAAAAAGGCCGATGCGGACCGTTATGCCGTCGAGCAGGCCGCCGAAGCGGAAAAAGCCCGGAAGATGCGGGAAGCCGATGCGCTGCAATACTCGATCGAAACGCAGGCCAAAGCTTCCGCTGAACAGAAGCGGCTAGAAGGCCTGGCGATTGCGGATGCCGAACGGGCCAAAGGGACGGCGGATGCTGAAATCATCCGTCTGCGCGGCTTGGCCGAGGCCGAAGCGAAGGAGAAGCTGGCCGAAGCGTTCCAGAAATTCGGCGAGGCGGCGATCCTCGATATCGTAATGAAGATGCTGCCGGAGCTGGCAAGCAAGATCGCTGCACCGCTGTCCTCCATCGACAAGCTGACCGTCGTCGATACCGGCAAAGGCGAGGGAGCCGCTCGCGTCAGCAACTACGTGACCGAGCTGATGGCCACAGCGCCTGACATGCTCAAGAGCGTCTCCGGGATCGAACTCGATCGGTTGATCCAAAGCCTGACCAAAGGCAAAGTTGTCGCCGCAACACCGGAGCTTGAGACGGCTTCCGTCAAGTCTGCAGCAGGCGGAAAGGTGCCAGATCCGGTTGTGCTGGAAACCGCGGCTTCGAAGGCAGCCGACCCAGACCAAAAGTAGGGCCTAAGGTGGCTTGACAACCGCCCTCCATCCGTGTATCTTGTCCTAGGATAAAAAGAAACCGGCGTCCCGCTCATCATCAGAGTGAGGACGCCTTTGAAATGCCTGGGAATCGGCTGACGGCGCCCAAAAAATCCATTATAATGGGCTTAACCGTTTTCGGAATATAGGAAAAGAGGTGCTACTGTGTTGTGAACAGCCTGCGCGTGGCCAAAGTGTTGAATAACAATGTCATCATCGCAAATCATCCGGAGCATGGCGAGGTCGTTGTCATCGGCAAAGGCATCGGATTTAACCGAAAAACGGGAGATTCCATTTCGCTGGAAGCCGTCGAGAAGATGTTTATCCTTACGAACCAGCAGGAGCAGGAGCAATACAAGCAACTCGTGCACCAGGTGGATGAACAGCTGATCGAGATCATCGGCGAAATTATTATGTATATTTCCGGGAAAACTCAAACCGAGCTTAATGAGCATATTCACATCGCGTTAACTGATCACTTGGCGTTTGCGATAAAACGGGCGGAGCAGGACATCGCGTTTCATAATCCATTTTTGTTCGAGACGAAGGAAATTTATCCGCTGGAATATGAATTGGCGGAATATGCCATTCGTTTGATCAAGGAGAGGCTGGGTATTGATCTTGGTGAAGACGAAATTGGCTTCGTTGCGCTTCACATCAACAGCGCCATCACCAACCGTCACATCAGCGAGGTCCGCGGACATGCCCAGTTGATCGCCGATTTGGTAGGCATCATCGAGAAGGAGCTTCGCTTCTCGATCCTCCGCAATTCGCTGGACTATTCGCGTCTGCTCACCCATTTGCGGTTCGCGATCGAGCGGATTCGGCGGGGAGAGCAAGTCGGCGAAGTCGACAAGCTGGAACAGCTGCTCAAGCAGGAGTATCCTGTGTTGTATTCGCTTGCCTATAAATTGACAAAAGTTATGGAGCAACGGCTCAAGCTGCCGGTTTATAAGGCAGAGGTTAGTTATTTAACCATGCATTTACACCGTGTGGCTCCGGCAAATCTTCAATAGCTTGCTTGCGCGAAAAAAGAAGGTCTGCTATAATTCCTAATGCATTAACAACAACTTCATAATCACAATGTGTGACTGATTCGATCAGGCATGAGTTGATAAAGGTTTTTTTGGATTGTATTGGACGGTTACGGGGTATTATATCCGTAAGCGATCACGGTACAGCACAAATGACCTATATTGGCTCATGCCTGTTTTTGTTAGTCCACTATGTAATTACAGGAGGGTATTTATGTTTAAGCGTTTGTTTGGGGTTTTACAGCGGGTAGGTAAAGCGCTGATGCTTCCGGTAGCTCTTCTTCCGGCGGCAGGCCTGCTGCTCGGGATCGGTAATATGCTGGTCAGCCCTGAGTTCCTAAATTTGGTTCCCGCATTGGATAACCACGCTGTTCATGCTGTAGCTACAGTCATGATGAACGCCGGCCAAATCGTCTTTACGAACCTGGCCTTGCTGTTTGCAGTTGGCGTCGCCGTTGGTTTGGCAGGCGGTGAAGGGGTTGCCGGTCTGGCTGCCATTATCGGGTACCTCGTCATGAACGTGACGATGGGGACGGTCATTGGCGTCGTGCCGTCGATGATCGGAACCGATCCGGCATATGCCAACGTACTTGGTATTCCAACGCTGGCCACAGGGGTATTCGGCGGTATTATCGTGGGTATCCTGGCTGCGGCCATGTATAACCGGTTCTTCCGGATCGAGCTTCCGTCTTACCTCGGCTTCTTCGCCGGGAAACGGTTCGTTCCGATTATGACCGCCGCTACCTCGGTTCTGCTTGGTTTGCTGATGGTTGTCATTTGGCCGCCGATCCAAACCGGACTGAACTCCGCTTCCCACTTTATGCTGGAGCAAAATCGGACGTTGTCCGCGTTTATTTTCGGGGTGGTCGAACGGGCGTTAATTCCGTTTGGTTTGCACCATATCTTCTACTCGCCGTTCTGGTTCGAATTCGGCGAATACATCAATAGCGCAGGTCAGCTGGTGCGCGGGGACCAATCGATCTTCATGGCTCAGCTGCGCGATGGCGTGCCGTTTACTGCCGGTACGTTTATGACCGGTAAGTTCCCGTTCATGATGTTTGGTTTGCCTGCCGCTGCGCTGGCCATTTATCACGAAGCTCGTCCAGAGCATAAGAAATATGTGGCCGGGATTATGGGCTCGGCAGCATTAACTTCCTTCTTGACGGGGATTACGGAACCGCTGGAGTTCTCGTTCCTGTTCGTTGCACCGGCGCTGTTTGCCGTTCATACGATCTTCGCAGGCTTGTCTTTTATGACGATGCATCTGCTTGGTACGAAGATCGGGATGACTTTCTCCGGCGGTTTGATCGACTTCCTGATTTTCGGTGTGATTCCAAACCGGACACCTTGGTGGAACGTTATCATCGTAGGTCTGATCCTGGCGGTCATCTACTATTTCGGGTTCCGTTACGTCATTCGCAAGTTTAACTTGAAAACACCGGGCCGCGAAGATGAAGTTGCCGATGAGGATGGGGCAGGAGCTGGAGGAGCAACGTCTCAGGACGATTTGCCGCATAACATCCTGTCTGCGCTGGGCGGCCAAGAGAATATCGTTCACCTGGATGCCTGCATCACCCGGCTGCGTGTTGAAGTGAAGGATAAAGCAAACGTCAGCAAGGATCAGCTCAAGAAGCTGGGCGCTTCCGGCGTGCTTGAAGTAGGGAACAACATCCAAGCGATCTTCGGAACACGCTCGGACACGATTAAATCGCAAATTGCCGATATTATTAGCGGCAAGACGCCGCGGGCTGCGGTGAAGACGGAAGCAGCAGTGAAGACCGAAGAGGTTAAACCGGCTGAAGTCGAACAACAAGCGGCTCAAGACGGCGATGCGATTATCAATGAAGATATCGTCATGCCGGTAAACGGTGAGTTGATGGATATTTCCAATGTACCTGACCCTGTGTTCTCGGAAAGAATGACCGGCGACGGATTTGCAGTGCTTCCGCATGACGGTGTGATTGGTTCCCCGGTTTACGGGAAAGTATTTAACGTCTTCCCAAGCAAGCATGCCATCGGCATTATGTCGGACGGCGGGAAAGAAGTGCTAGTACACATCGGTGTAAATACCGTTAAGCTGAAAGGCCAAGGCTTTAATGTGCTGGTGAAGGAAGGGGATCTGGTGGCCGCCGGACAACCGATCCTGGAAGTGGATCTGGATTATGTGAAAGAGCATGCACCATCCATCATTTCGCCAATCGTCTTCTCGAACTTGCCTGAAGGCGCGTCCGTGAAGCTGAACAAAACCGGCAAGCTGTCCAAAGGCGAAGCCGACATCGTCACCATCAAGTAAAGCTCCAAGGCGCCGTCGTTCGATCACGGTGATGCATTTGGCATTGCTTCTCACGTTCCCTTACAATAGGGTAAGGAGCGTATCACATATCATTTTCTAAAATTATAGTTCAGAAAGCGAGAGGAATACTCATGGAAAGAATGTTCAAAATTACGGATGAAGACGGAATTCATGCACGCCCGGCTACGGCTCTGGTGAACACTGCCAACAAATTTAAGGGGGCCGAATCCTTCGCAGAAGCCGGCGGCAAGAAAGTAAC
This sequence comes from Paenibacillus sp. p3-SID1389, assembly GCF_025151705.1. Taxonomy (NCBI): domain Bacteria; kingdom Bacillati; phylum Bacillota; class Bacilli; order Caryophanales; family Paenibacillaceae; genus Paenibacillus; species Paenibacillus sp. p3-SID1389. The sequence continues at coordinate 79,360 of NZ_JALXVO010000007.1, forward strand.
GCTGAAATCGATTCTCGGCGTACTGTCCTTGGGACTGGAACAAGGCGATTCGCTGAAGCTGATCGTTGAAGGCGAAGAGGCCGAGGCAGCACTTCAAGCGCTCACCGAAGTGATGGTTAACGAAGGGCTTGGAGAAGTGAATGCTTAAGATCGAAGGCATTGCCGCTTCGGCCGGCGTGGCTATCGCCAAAGCTTTCAAACTGGAGCATCCCGACTATACGATTCATCATCGGGATGCTTCCGATTCCGCTGCGGAATTGGCACGCCTGGATGAAGCTTTGGCCAAATCTCAGCAGGAGCTCGAAGCGATCAAAGAGCGCACGCTTCAAGAGCTTGGTGAGAAGAAAGCGGAGATTTTCGAATCCCATTTGTTGATTTTGAACGATCCGGAGCTGTTGACGCCGGTTCGCGATAAAATTACCGCTGAGAGCGTGACAGCGGAATACGCTCTGAATGAAACCGCCAATGAATTCATCTCGATGTTTGAAAATATGAAAAGCGCCTACCTCAAGGAACGCGCAGCAGATATGCGGGATGTCACCAAGCGTGTGCTTACGCATTTGCTCGGACTGAATTACGTCAATCCGGCTGACATCGATGAGGAAGTCGTCGTGATTGCGGAAGACTTGACGCCGTCGGATACGGCACAGTTGAATCGCAAGTACGTCAAGGGCTTTACAACGAATATCGGCGGCCGCACGTCGCACTCGGCGATTATGGCCCGCTCGCTGGAAATCCCGGCGGTTGTCGGCACCAAAGAGGTGCTGGACAAGGTAAACAGCGGCGATCTTGTGATCGTGGATGGATTGGACGGCAGCGTCATCATCAATCCGACCGAGGATGTCCTGAGCGAATACAAAGCGAAACGTGATAAGTACCTGGTGCAGATCGAAGAATGGAAGAAGCTGCGCGAGGTGCAGACGATGTCCAAAGACGGCGTTCACGTGGAATTGGCCGCGAACATCGGCACGCCAAACGACGTGGCTGGCGTACTGGAGAACGGCGGTGAAGGGGTAGGCCTGTACCGGACGGAATTCCTGTACATGGGCCGCACAGAGCTGCCTTCAGAGGATGTTCAATTTAATGCTTACAAGACCGTGCTGGAAAAAATGGAAGGCAAGCCGGTTGTTGTCCGCACGTTGGATATCGGCGGCGACAAAGAGCTGCCGTATTTGAATCTGCCGAAGGAACTGAACCCGTTCCTGGGCTTCCGAGCGATTCGCCTGTGCCTGGAGCAGAAGGACTTGTTCCGCACGCAGCTGCGCGCCTTGCTTCGCGCCAGCGTATACGGCACATTGCGTATCATGTTCCCAATGATCGCAACATTGGATGAATTCCGTGCGGCGAAGGCGCTGCTCCTGGAAGAGAAGGAGAAGCTGCAAGCCGAAGGCGTTCAAGTCTCCGACGAGATCCAACTCGGCATTATGGTGGAGATTCCTTCGACTGCGGTCCTGGCCGATCAGTTCGCCAAAGAAGTGGACTTCTTCAGTATTGGTACCAACGACCTTATTCAATATACAATGGCAGCCGATCGCATGAACGAACGCGTATCTTATTTGTACCAGCCATATAACCCATCGATTTTACGCTTGGTGAAAATGGTCATCGATGCAGCGCACAAAGAAGGCAAGTGGGCCGGCATGTGCGGCGAAATGGCTGGCGATGCAACGGCGATTCCGTTGCTGCTCGGACTTGGGCTGGACGAATTCAGCATGAGCGCGACTTCGATCCTGCCGGCTCGTTCGCAAATCTCCAAGCTGTCCAAAGCGGAAATGGAGCAGCTGGCGGCGAAGGCGCTGCAAATGCAGACGGCTGAACAAGTCGTCGAGCTGGTTCGCTCTATCGAAGCATAAGAATTGTTAGATTCGTAAGAATTTAAGATCTTTTCCAACTGGAAATACGGGTTTCCTCTTGAACCGGTGCCGTTAGGGCGCCGGTTTTTTTCTTGGTTGCGGCTTTATAGAGGTGTCTGGCTCTCTTTTTAACGATTATCCCGTTGCATCAGGGGGTGGGGAACACAGAATGGCTTGGATAAATAGGATCTATCTTGATCCCCTATTTCTGAAGGAAAGGGATAATGGTGTAAAAGAGGCCTGAAGAGGCATAAATCGTTGATGAGTACGAACCATCACACTTTTTCGTTGGGAAGGTCCTGCGAGGTTCTCGGTTCAACTTGACGAATCTTGCTTTTGTAACTAGAATGGTTGCAGGATAAAACGTATTTTGAAATTGAACTATTAAATAGAAAGAAGGGATCGCATGCCGCCGAAAACAACAAAGAACGCTTTGGCCAAGCGCAAAGCCGAACAACAAAAGCTGCAGCAGCAATTAAAGAGGAGACGACTGATCTGGTTTTCGACCGTGGGGTTGCTTCTGATTCTGATCATCGTCGTGTTGACGATTCAGCCGAAACCGAAGCCTGTCGAATTTGATTATGCTGCGCTGCCTGTGTTAGGACAAGCTGATGCCCCGGTAAAGATTGTAGAGTTCGGGGATTATCAATGTCCGTCGTGTAAACATGTAAATGAACTGATTAAGCCGGAATTGGTGAAGGATTATATAGATCAAGGTAAAGTCGCTTTTTATTTCATGAATCTGCCGTTTATCGGCTCCGATTCCTTTACGGCCGCGCTGGCCGCTCAATCGGTGTATCATCAAAGCAATGATGCGTTCTGGAAGTATTTCGATGCGATTTTTGAACGCCAGGGGGAGGAGAACAACGGTTGGGCTTCGCCTGAATTTTTGGTCAATCTGGCCAAAGAACTGGAGCTGCCCATCGATTACGACCTGCTGCAGAAAGATATCGCCGAAGCAACGTACCAGGACGAGGTGCAAGCGCAGTTGGCTCGAGGAGACAAGCTGGGCGTAGACAGCACGCCGACGTTCTTCATCAACGGTATTGAATATGCCGGCAACCTAGGCGATTATGAGACGCTGAAGAAGACCATCGATAACGAATTGGCCGGAGAATAAGAATATGAGGGAGGAATGGGGATGATGCGGGGGTTTTTGAAGGACTATGGCATCTACCTCGCCTGGCTGGTTGCGATGGTCGCGACGGCGGGCAGCTTATATCTAAGCGAAGTGCTGCATTATGAGCCGTGCCGGCTGTGCTGGTTCCAGCGGATCTTCATGTACCCGCAGGTCATCTTGCTGGGGATTGCCGCGTATAAGAACGACCGTCAGATCATTCCATACGTGCTTCCGCTCAGCATCATCGGCGGCATGATCTCCATCTATCATTACAGCGAGCAAAAAATCCCGGCGTTAGCCAAGCTGCTTCCCTGCAAAATTGGCGTACCTTGCAACGTCGATTACTTAGGCCAAGGCTGGCTCGGATTTATTACGATTCCGTTTATGGCGCTGGTCGCTTTCGTGCTGATCGTCCTGTTCTTGTTGGCCGCTCGCGAGGGCAAAGAAACTGCTGAGGAACAATAATACCTGCAATATTTCCCTCCCTCGTGATGGCAACTTTTTTGAGGTTCGGCCCGTCTGTATATGCGGGGGTGTTCGAAGTGAACAACAAGAATGTACTAAAAACGAAATGGAAGAAGACCACCGGCTGGCTGGGGATGATTCTGCTGGTGCTCTCGCTGACCGCGTGCTTCGGGAACAGTTCCGAGCCTGGGATGAATGCAAGCGGTGAAACGAACGGGAACCAGACGGATACAGACAACAACGTGCCGGATGACGCCGCAGCCGAAACGAAGCAGGGGACGGCTCCTGCCACAGAGTCGACGGACTCCGGTGCAACATCGGAGCTGCCGGCTGAGAAATCGATCGAGGTTGAGCTGGAAGGCATGAAAGAGACGCGAACCGCCACTTTGCAGAGGGGCGAGGGCTACGCTTTTTATATGTTCGACATCTTCTCCTTTGATGCCAAAACCAACAAGTTAATGATGAATTACGACTCAGACTATCATGTGGTCATTACCAAGCTGCCTGCCGACTACAACATCGAGGAGCTGGCGAAGTCGGCCAAAAGCGAGATGTCTAAAATCGGTAAAGTCGAGCAGCGTACCGGCGACCAGCTCTACGAAACGATGCGAGATGCCGAGCTGTTCTTGATCGCCCAAGGCAAGGGGCTGACCCAGCAGTATATCGTCAAGAACATAGGCGGGCAAGGATTTGCCTTTCTGCTGAATTCGCCGCATGGCGAAGCATCTGAAGGCTTTGGCCCGCTGGCGTTCGCGTCCATCAACACCGTTGTGGCAACGAATTAACACGAACTAAAGCTAAACCGTCCGCGCAGGGCTTCTGCAGCGGGCGTTTTTTTTACCTCCTCATGACATATATCGCTTGCGGAACTCGCGGGGAGAGCAGCCATTTTTGAAGGCAAACCGGTTCGAGAAATAGGGAGTGCTGTTGAAGCCAACGTAAGAAGCAATATCCGCAATCGGCCACTCCGTGGTGAGCAGCAGCAGCTTGGCTTGCTCTAACCGGTAATGCAGCAAGTAATCGTTGGGCGTCATGCCATACACCTGCTTCATGCAGCGCGTGATGTAGTTATAGTGGTAATGCAGCGCATCGGCCATCTGCCCGCTGTTGAGCTCCGAACGGAAATTGCTTTTGATGTAGGCTTCAGCCTTTTCCGCAACGGTAACTACCGGGGAGGCATGTGATTCTAACTGCCGGAGATCCATCGCACGAAGCAGCTCCTCGAACCGCTGCTGCCGGTTCCAAAACGCCCGGGATTGACGTTCCCCTAGGCTCTCCAGCAGCTGCCGGAACAAGCGGAACGTCTGGTCGGGAGAGGGGAGGTCCCACGCTTTCGGCAGATGCAGGGAATATGGCGAAGCCAGGAAACGGCTGTAATGCTCGTCCGCGTCCGGATAGAGGTGATCGGCTTCCTCTGCCGGAAGCTGCTGCCAGGCACAGACCGTATGAAAATGCAGCCAGTAAAACGACGTAGGCTCTTCGCACGGCTTCACCGCGTAATGGTGCCGATCGGGCAACAGCAGCAGCGATTGGCCGGCCCCCAGACTCCAGGATTGCCCCGCCTCCCCGAGGTATAACGTGCCAGATTCCACGACGATCCAATCAAAAATACCGATATTCCGCCGGTTGGGATGTTCGTCTCCGGGCTGATATACGGTATGTCCGCATTCCAAAAAATAGGGCAAGGGCGGCGCCGTCAGCTGCACCAGGTCGGTTGGTTTCGGCAAGGCACTCTCCTCCGTTTCGAATGTGAAATATTATAACTTTGAGGTTGATAGAATTCGTATTTCGTTCTAAATATATGAGATAAAATGAGATTTGTCAGTATGATTTTTTGAAAAAAGGAGGAGGCTTTGCGATGAAGCTAGCCGGGCAAATGCCGCGTTCCGAGCGGGTTGCGCTGAATCGAGTGAACATCCGCGACGAATTTTGGAGTTACTATATCCGTTTAGTGAAGGATGTGGTTGTCCCTTATCAATGGGAGGCATTAAACGATCGGGTGGAAGGAGCCGAACCTAGCGGCGCTGTACGCAATTTTCAAATTGCCGCAGGGCAAGTTCAGGGTGAATATTACGGGCTGGTGTTCCAGGACAGCGATTTGGCGAAATGGCTGGAAGCGGCAGCTTATATTTTGGAAGCGGATCCAAATCCGGAGCTGGCGGCGATCGCCGACGGATTAATTGACACAATGGCCTTGGCGCAGCGGGAAGACGGGTATTTGAACACGTATTATATCCTGAAGGAGCCGGGCAAGCGCTGGACGAATTTGACGGAATGCCATGAGCTGTATTGCGCGGGACATTTAATCGAAGCGGGAGTCGCCTATTATCGGGCCACAGGCAAAAGAAAGCTGCTCGACGTGGTCATCAAGTTCGCGGATTACATCGACAGCGTGTTTGGCAGGGAGCCCGGCAAGTTGCCGGGGTACGACGGCCATCAGGAAATCGAGCTGGCGCTCGTCAAGCTGTACGAGGTGACCGGACAGGAGCGATATTTGCGTCTAAGCCAATATTTCCTTGAGCAACGGGGGCAGAAGCCTTCCTTCTTCGAGGAAGAACTCAAGCGGCGGGGAGGTCAAACGCACTGGGCGGGGCATGCAGATCACGTTGACCTCACTTACCATCAGGCGCATCTGCCGGTACGGGAGCAGGAGACAGCGGTGGGCCATGCTGTGCGGCTGCTGTATATGTTGACCGGGATGGCCGATGTTGCGGCGTTAACCGGTGACGAGTCGATGCTGGCCGCCTGCCGCAAGCTATGGGACAACATTGTCGGCAAGCAGATGTATATTACCGGCGGGGTGGGCTCCATGCCGCAGGGCGAGGCGTTTTCGTTTGATTACGACCTGCCAAATGACACGGTGTATTCGGAGACTTGCGCTTCCATCGGGTTGATCTTCTTCGCCCAGCGGATGCTGCGGATTTCGCCGGACTCGAGATACGCCAATGTGATGGAGCGGGCTTTATACAACACGGTTGTCGGTGGAATGGCCCGGGACGGCAAGCATTTCTTCTATGTGAATCCGCTGGAAGTCGACCCGAAGGCTTGCGGGGGCGCCAATCATAAGTTTGACCATATAAAAACGGTTCGTCAGGAATGGTTCGGCTGCGCCTGCTGTCCGCCGAACATCGCCCGGCTGCTGGCATCGCTTGGCGAATACATCTATACAGTGCAAGGCGATACGGTATATGCTCATCTCTATATCGGCGGGGAAGCCGAATTGCAAACGAGCGGCGGCAAGGTGAAGCTGACGCAAACGACCAATTACCCTTGGGGTGGAAACGTGCGGTTTGAGGTGCAGCCGGAGGGAGAAGGTCGCTTTACACTGGCGTTGCGGCTGCCGGATTGGTGCCCGGAAGCGAGTCTCCAGGTGAACGGAGAAGTGGTGGAACTGGAGGGAGCTTTGCTTCAGGACGGCTACATCCGGCTGGCGCGGCAATGGTGTGCAGGGGATGTTGTGGAGCTGAAGCTGGCGATGCCGGTGACACGTATGTACAGCCATCCTCTCGTACGTGGAAACGCCGGCAAGGTGGCGCTGCAGCGCGGCCCGCTCGTCTATTGCCTGGAGCAGGCCGACAACGGCGCGAACCTGCATGAGCTGGTGTTGCCGCGGGAGGCCGAGCTTCACGCGGAATACGAAGCCGAACTTCTTGGCGGCATCGTTACCGTGCGGACCGAGGCGGTCCGCATCACCGGGCCGGACTGGGACGGCGGGTTGTACAGCGCGTCCCCGCGTCTGACGGAGCAACCAGCAGCGCTTAAGTTCATCCCGTATTACGCCTGGGCCAATCGCGGCGAAGGGGAAATGATGGTTTGGGTGCGCGAGCGCTAAATGTTTGCTTGCGATGGACCGGCATGGGTTGTAGAAGGGTATCAGCTCACTGAACGTTCCACAGCCGGGTTCGCACGTAAACGGCCAGGACGATCAGATTCCATATCGCGCAGGTGATAAAGATCACGCTTGTGCCCCACCAGGCGATGACCCAACCGGAAGCGTAGACGGCGATAGGCATGCCGATCCGGAAGCAGGTCCCGGTAATTCCGGCGATTCGTCCCATCAGCGGCGCCGGCGTCTGCTCTTGGCGGAAGGCGTACACCGACACGCTGTACAAGGTCGCGGCAAATCCGGATAGGAAAAGGGCGACTGCAAACATCACGAGGCCATCGATAAGAAACAGAAGGAGATAAGCGATGACGTTCAGCAAGATGGATGCGCCAAACACCTTGCCCAGGCCCCAGGATTGTCTTAACCGACTGAGCAGCAAGCTTCCGGCAAGACCTCCGGCACCTGAAGCCGAGAGTACAATGGCTAGCAGGGAGGAGGACAATCCCAGATCGTCCTTGGCGTAGTAGATCGATGTCGTACTGATCACCGTGTACGTACAGTTTAGAAACACGACGAACACGGTCATCAACACGAGCGGCTTGTTCACGCAAAAGGCGCGCCAGCCCTCCAGAAACTCCGCGGCGAATCGGGATTGCCGCGGGGTTTCTTTTTTCTCCGCCAATTTTAGTCTAGTAAATAACCCCATGCATATCAGGTAACAGAACGACGTGATGAGCAATCCATCGGAGATGTCGGATAACATCAGGATCAGACCGGACAACGCTGGCCCCATAATGCCAACAAACGTTTCGGCAAAGCTCAGCTTGGCATTGGCGCTTGTCAGTTCCCGGACCGGAACACTCAGCTTGATAAGACTGACTTCGGCATTAAAATATCCATAATTCAGCGTCATCAGCAGGAAGCCGATGGCGTAATAGACCGGCAGCAGATGAATCCCGCTTCGGAACAAGACGGCAAAGGCAAGGAGCAGCATCGCCTGCAGCCCGATCATCCAGAGGATCCAGCGTTTTTTGTTGACGCGGTCAACTAAGACGCCGATGAAGATGGCGAAGAAGAAGTTGGGCAGCAGCTCCGCGGTTTTCATACTGCTCATGGCCACAGAGGAATGGGTAATGTCGTACATCATCAGCGGAAGGATGATTTCATAGAGCTTCCCCCCGAAGCTTAACAGCACGACGCTTGTCAAAATGATCGCAAACGAGCGGCGATAGCCGAGGTTTGGTGCAGTAGTGGGGCTTTTTTCAGCAGATAGGAGTATGGCCGTGTTAGGTTCCTCTGACGCCTCTGGGACGGCCGGGCTAACGTTAACGGATGCTTTCTGAGCGGTGTTTATGGCGAGATCGGTTTTCATGTCTAGTTGCCTCCAAGACTTGAGCTTAAAGGATGTTCCGCGAACTTCGGTGAACTTTGGCGTGCTTCGACGTACCTTCCGAATTCTTACGCGTAAGGTTATTGTAACGTGCGGCCGTTCTGCTAAAAACGGTAGAAATCGGGGAAACCATTTCATCTTTTTTCAGGAGGCAGCGTGCTGCGGCAATCAGGCCCAAAAGCTGTGACAAGAGCCTAACCCCCCGCATATGATACCAAAGATTATTATATTGGCAAAGGAGAGGGCGGCTCTTGAAGAGACATAAATCAACAAAATCAAGTAGACCAAAGAAATCGCTCTATTACGTAGATAACCCGAATATCAACGAGCTTAAGCTGCTTGAGGAACGAAAGGCATCGTTGCGATCCCGAGACAAGAAGGTTGAGCTTCATGAAAGCCCAGCTCCCGTACTGCCCGCGCTGCCGGAACAAGAGAAAGAGGCCGCGACGGCATCACCCGGAGCAGATCCGGAGCATGGAAACGTTGACGGAAACCAGGCGCTGCAGGAACTGCTGAGTGAAAAAACCGCGCCGCACCAAGAACGGGGCATTATTTATACCGACGATCTCATCGATGAGGCCGTCACCGGGGAGAAAATTGCGCCGTATACGATCGATGCTTCGCGGATCATGCGGGGGACGATCGACACCGCTTGGATCGCCGATTACGCCGTGGAGAACATCAAGCTGGCCGATCGGGCGGTGACCTCCTCCAAAATCGCTCCTTCCTCCGTGAACGGCAGCCACTTGGTTGACGGTTCGATCGAAGGCTGGGCGATCCGGGATCATTCCATCGGCGGAGAGAAGCTGGTTGACGGCAGCATCACCCCGGAGAAGCTGGCGGATCGGGTGATCACCGGGGAGAAGCTGGCAGAAGGGGCGGTGGAGAGCCGGCATCTGTCGGAATGGATCGTAACGTCCGAGCTCTTGCAGGACCAAGCTGTAACGGGGGATAAAATCCGCAGCGGTGCCGTAAATGCGCAGCATTTGGCCAACGGAGCGGTCGACACCTCTAAGCTGGGAGAGGCCTCTGTGACAACATCGAAGCTGCGCGATCACTCCGTAACGGGAGAGAAGCTGGCGGAAGGGGCGGTGGAAAGCCGCCATCTGGCGGATCACAGCATTACTTCGCGGCATTTGGCACCCGGTATGATCGACCGGGAACTGCTGGCTTGGTCCAGTGTCGGCGCGGAGCAGCTGCAGGAAGGGAGCGTTACTTCCGCTCATTTAGGTGAAATGGTGATTGAATCCCACCATCTTGCGTCAGGAGCCGTGGGCAGCGAACATGTTCAGCCTGGCAGTATTGGTCAGGAGCATATCGCTGACAAGGTCATCCAGGCGCGGCATCTTGCCGATAAATCGATCCCCTCCACGAAGCTGGCCGACCAGTCTGTGGGCACCTCGCATATCATCGAGCAGGCGGTAACCTCGTCCAAGATCGCCGATCAAAGCGTGCTGCCGGGGAAAATCGCGGACGAAGCTGTATTGACCCGGCACTTGGCCAAAGGGGCCGTGCAATCGCCGCAGCTTGCGCGGGGAGCGGTTACCGGCAAGCACCTGTCCGAAGGGGCGGTGCAAAGCAGTCACCTTGCTTCGGAAGCGGTGCAGGAATGGCATCTGGCCGATGCGGCGGTCACCCGGCAGAAGCTGGCGTCCGCCGAGGTGACCACGGAGCACCTGGCGGATGGAGCGGTTGCGACGAATCATCTGCAGCCAGGAAGCGTCACGGCCGACAAACTGGCTAAAGACAGTGTGACGAGCCGCGCGATCGCTCCGGCCGCGGTGACGGAGTCCGCCATCGGTGCACAGCAAATCACGGCCGACCATTTGGGATCGGGTATCGTGCAGACCCGGCATTTGGCGACGGGCTCCGTCACCCGCGGCCAGATCGCACCCGGTGCGATTCGGGAGGAGCACCTGGGGGTTGGCGTCATCTTCTCGCCGCATCTCCAGGATCATGCGGTCACCAGCTTGAAGCTGTCGCCGGAAAGCGTGACAACGGATAAGCTGGGGGATCTGGCGGTGACGGTTGCGAAGCTGGCGAACAGCAGCGTGACCGGTCCGAAACTGGCGGCGCAAGCCGTGGACGCCGGGCATTTGGCCCCCGGTGCCGTCGGGTCGGAAGCTCTGTCCGCTGGCGCGGTTGGAGCCGATCATCTGGCCGCTGGGGCTGTACAGAGCAAGCATTTGGCCGAAGGCAGTGTAACGGGACGCCACCTGGACGACGCAGCCGTGGGCTCCCGCCATATTGCCGCCGAAGCCATCGAAGCCGGACATCTGTCTGCCGAGTTGCGGCAGAGCGGGTTACTTCCCGAGGCGGGGATCCGCGGTAAGGATCTGCAGGCGGGCGCCATCACCAGCCTGCACCTGCAAGCCGGTGCGGTTGATACGGACGCGTTAGGTGAGCAGGCGGTTGGCAGCTCCCATCTTCAGGAGGGGGCGGTGCAAAGCGGTCACCTGGCGGAGGCGTCTGTCCAAAGCCGGCATTTGGCTGAAGGGGCGGTACAAAGCGAGCATTTGGCCAAAGGCAGCGTGACTGACCGCCACCTCGGAGTCTCGGTGATCGGATCTTACCACATCGCTCCGGAATCGATCAGCGCTGCCCACATGATCCCTGCCTTGCGCCAAAGCGGGCTGCTGCCTGTCGCCGGGATCGACGGGGAGGCTCTGCAGCCGGGAGCTATCGCCAGCCAGCACCTGCAGGCAGGCGCAGTTGGCTCCAAAGCGCTGGGTGAGCAGGCGGTTGGCAGCTCCCATCTTCAGGCAGGTGCGGTGCAAAGCGGCCATCTGGCGAAGGCGTCCGTCCAAAGCCAGCACCTGGCCGAAGGCGCGGTGCAAAGCGAGCATTTAGCCGAGGGGAGCGTGGAGTCACGGCACCTTGGAAAGGCGGTGGTGGAAGGCACCTATATCGCTCCCGAAGCCGTAAATTACGAGCACTTGTCCGCAGAGCTCCAGCAGCAGGGTCTGTTGCCGGCCGAAGGGATCAGTGGGGATGAATTGCAGGCCGGGTCGATTACCAGCCGGCATCTGCAAGCTGGTGCGGTGAACGCTACAGCGCTGGGTGAGCAGGCGGTTGGCAGCGGCCACTTACAGAGCGGTTCCGTGTTGAATCGCCATCTGGCAGATGGGTCCATTCAAAGCCGGAACTTGATCGCAGGCGCGGTGCAAAGCGAGCATTTAGCCGAGGGGAGCGTGGAGTCCCGGCACCTTGGGGAGGCCGTGGTGGAAGGCACCCATATCGCTCCCGAAGCCGTGAATCACGGACACTTGTCTGCCGAACTGCAGCAACAGGGTCTGTTGCCGGCCGATGGGATCAGCGGGGATGATTTGCAGGCCGGGTCGATTACCAGCCGGCATTTGCAAGCCGGTGCGGTAAATGCCATAGCTCTAGGCGAGCAGGCGGTGGGCAGCGGTCATCTGCAAGCCGGTTCCGTGCAAGGCGTGCACTTGGCAGAGGGGACGGTCCAAGGCTTCCACTTGGATCATGGAGCAGTTCAAGGTGAGCATTTGGCGGAAGGCGTTGTGTCGGAACGCCATCTGGGCGAAGCGGTTGTAGGCACTCGCCATCTGCAGGAAGGCGTGGTGCACAGCGAGCAATTGGCAAATGCCGCCGTTCAAAGCCATCACCTGGCCGAGGACGCCGTGCAAAGTGCGAACTTGGCAGCAGAAAGCGTGGAGTCCCGGCATTTAAGCGATGCTGCGGTGAATGCCCACCATATCGCTCTCGAAGCCGTCAATATTTGGCATCTGTCCACCGAGATTCAGCAACACGGTTTGCTGCCTGAGGAAGGGATCGGCGGCGAAGACATCCAGCCTTCTTCCATCGGCCGGGGGCATCTGCAACCCGGTGCAGTGGATGCAGGGGCTTTGGCTGTAGGCGCGGTTGGGGCGGAACATTTGCAGCCAGCGTCGGTAGAGAACGCCCATTTGGCGCCAAATGCGGTCGACAGCGCTATACTAGCGGATGAGGCCGTTGGGACTCGCCACTTGCAGCCGGGCTCCGTTGGAGTGGAGCAGCTCAACTTTGCTCCGGTAACCACGCTGGCAGGCCAGCCGGCGGAGATGCAATTTGGCATGGTTCCGTTCCTGCTGAAGCCTCATGAGGAGGAGGCGACGGTTAAGATCAAATTTGAATCGCCGTTTGCTTCGTCCAACTACGTTGTCGTTGCGATGACCAATCACCCTGCGTATTATACTTCGCTGAAGGAGCAATCGCCTGGCTCGGCTGTCATCACGATATCCAAGCTGAAGGACACTAGCGTCAACTACGGAATCGTAACGTGGATGGCGATTGGCAACACGCAGTAACGTCTTCTAAAACACAATAGAGTCAGCTAGAATACTCGCTTGTATAACAGCCGTCGGGAACCATCCCGGCGGCTGTTTTCTTCAGCTAAGCCATAACAAAGTGACATATCTTTCAGGCTATGTGATTTTGCGTACAGCGTTTTTGCGTCAAATTACCTAGTATTTAATGGGAACCGATCCAACTAATTTTTTTCACAGGTTATGTGAAATTCTTCACATTAATTCAGAGTCGGGTCGGTTCAAGGGATAGACATCGTGCAAGAGGGAGGGGCGCGATTGCTTGGAGAGCGTTATATCGGAATCGTGATCTGAGCACAGTCGAAAATTCAACAAGAACATGCCATGAACGGCGAGCAGGTGATGTAGCTTTACGTAACTCGGTGAAAATCACAAGGGAGAGGATTGCATTTGAAAAAGCTGATTAGCCTTACAGTAAGCGCGACGTTGGTGTTATCGTCCTTGTCGCTTACGGTTGGGACGTCCGGTTTCAAGCTGACCAGCATTGACGTGGTGTCTGCCGCATCGGAATCGGAAACGCCAACCAAAGAAACAACACCTAGCAAAACCACAACACCAAGTAAGACAACGACACCAAGCAAGACGACAACTCCAAGCAAGTCGACAACACCTAGCAAGACAACTACGCCAAGCAAGTCGACGACGAACAAAACTACTACAAAAACAACCACAAAAACTACGACCAAAACAACTACAAAAACGACAACAGCTCCTGTAAAGACAACAACGAAAACAACTCCGGCAAAAACTTCGGCGGTCAAACCTGCGGAAAGTCCGTATGTTGACGGCGTATACGTGGCCTACGGCAACGCTTATTCCAAAGGGACTGAAGGGGCCAAAGTCACGATCAAGGACGGAAAAATCGCCGCGATTGAGCTGCTCAGAACAAGCCCTAAGCTGATCGACAGAGACGTTCGCAACAACTATAGCGGCCTCTGGAACGCTTACGAAACGATGAAAGCGGACCTGCTTGGCAAAACGCAGGAGCAGGCCGCCAAAGTGGACGTTGTGTCCGGAGCGACCCGTTCCAGCGAGGGCTGGAAGCTGTCCGTTGACCGTGCCTTCCAAAGAGCTTTGAAAGAGAAGCCAAAGGGTGTCACTTATTTTGCCGGCGAGCATATGGGTGTCGATCCGGAAGGCAAATACATGGTGTTTGCGACCTTCGATGCAACGAAGCGTACAGCTGTCAAAGTATATCCGCTTGACGCCAGCGGCAATGCCATCGAAGAAGCAAATATGACCAGCGAGCAAGCGGCATTGGTGAAAGCGATCGCAGCCGAGCTGTTGGCGAAAGGTACCGGCGCCGTTGGTTCTAAAGGCCAGGAGGCTGAGTACAAAGCCGCTGTGAACGCATATTGGGACGCGGAGCAAAATGCCAAGGTAAACAACGATTCGAAATATATTGATGGATTCTACTCCGCCTACGGTTCTGCCCGCGATAAAGGGGTTGAGAGAGCCGACGTCTACATCCGCAACGGCAAGCTGGTTGATGTGAAGCTGTACAGATTGGGTTCTAACCTGATTGACCGCGGCGACACGGCCTATGCCGAAGTGGTCAAAGCAAATGCGCCGATGACGGCCAAACTGCTCGCGAACGGCTCGTACATCGAGAACTTTAAGGATGACGTTGATGCGATTGCCGGCGCCACCGAGAGCAGCCATAGCTGGAACCTCGCTGTAGAACGCGCTTTCGAGAAGGCGCTGAAGGTTCCGGGGAAAGCGAAGTATTTTGAAGGAACGTTTGCCGGTGTCGACAACCTGTCCAGATTGCTGGTTTTGGCTGACATTAAAGCAGACCACGTTTCGAACGTAAAAGTCTTCCTGTTTGATGATGCCGGTAAGCTGATCGCTTCCGACAAGCTGACGGATGAGCAACAAACCGTTGTCGCTCAGTTAACCGAAGGCTTGACTCAAAAAGGCGCGAACATGACGCCGATCGTAGGTCAAGAAAACCTGTCCCTCGCCGCCAGAGCGGCGTTCGCTGACCTGCTGAACAACGCGTCGAAAACGCAAGGCAATTATAAAGACGGCACGTACACGACCTACGGCGACGCTTACGACAAAGGGACGAACCGCGCCGATGTCACGCTGCGCAACGGCGTTATCGTTGGCCTGAAGCTGTATCGCGTCGGTGTGAATATGGTGGACCGCGGCGCTTCGGCTTACGCTGAAGTCGTTAGAGCGATCCCGATCCTGACCCGCGATCTGCTGTTTGCCGGAACGAGAGAGCAAGCGGCTCAAGTGGATGTTGTAACTGGGGCGACCAGCAGCAGCACCGCATTGAAAACGGCCGTCGAAAATGCTTATAAGAAAGCGGAAATCAGCGAGACTTACAAAACGGCTTATATCAACGGGATTTTCGCCGGTATTAACAAGGACAAATCCGTTTACGTGATGGTGACGGTGCAAAACAACATTCCGTTCAAAATGGAAGTCTTCTATTTGGATGAAAACGGCAAAATCAAGACTGAAGACCAATTAACCGCCGACGAGAAAGCCGTCAAGGCGGAAATCGAAACGCCAACTGCCGAAGGTTCCCTGCATAAATACGGGTATCGTCCGGCAGCGTTTGGCGAAACCGAAGGCGTAAAAGCGGTTTCCGCACAAGTCATTGAGGCCGTCAAGGACGCGCTTGAGAACGCCGGAAGATAAGCATTGATTTGAAATGAAAAGGACGCTGGCCCTGTGAGATTCACGGGGAGGCGTTCTTTTCTTGTTCTTAGAAGGCGGGCAGGCGGGGATGAAAAGACGCTGAGGTTTTGGCTGTCCCATAGTATAATGGGTCTATCATGGGTTTGGAGGAATATGGGTGACGCAAATTAATCAATTACGAAACCAGGATGAATTTATTGGCTTTTATTTGCTGAAGGAGCTGGAGATCAAGCAGACGAACGCGAATCCGCCCAAAGACTATTTAGATATCGTATTGTGCGATTCCACCGGGGAAATCCCGGCCAAATTTTGGGATGCCTCGCCAACGGACAAGGAAACGTTTTTCCCGATGAGGCTCGTGAAGGTGCGGGGAATCGTGCAAACCTACCGTGAGAAGCTGCAGGTGAAAATCTTGCAGATGCGGTTGGCCAAGCCGGAAGACGGCGTGAGGCTCACGGATTTTATCCGCTCTGCGCCCATTTCGTCGGAAGCGCTGATCCATACGATCCAGGCCGTCATCAACGATATTGCCGATCCGGATATTCAGGCGATCGTTCGCTTTTGCGTCGGTAAGGTGGAGGAGAAGCTGGCCCATTATCCCGCGGCCAAAACGCATCATCACGCTTATTTCGGCGGCTTGGCCTACCATATGGTACGGATGCTGGAAATCGGCGATTTTCTATGTGCGCAGCGCGCGTTCTTGAACCCGGACCTGCTGAAGGCGGGCATCATTTTGCACGATATTGCCAAGCCGGAAGAAATGGTGGCTGAACTCGGCATCGTGTCCGAGTATAGTACGCCCGGCAAGCTGCTTGGGCATATTTCGATGGCGTCGCAGTGGGTGACCGAAGCGGCCATTCGCCTGGGCATCGCGCTGGATTCGCCGAAGGTGCTCGCCCTGCAGCATTTGGTGTTGTCCCACCACAACTTGGGGGAATGGGGCAGCCCGGTGCAGCCGCAGACGCCGGAGGCCGTCGCCCTCCACCATATCGATGCGCTGGACGCCAAGCTGCAGATGGTAGAGGACGCGCTGGCTACGACGCCGGAATCCGAAGCGTGGACGCCGTTGATCCGGGGCTTGGAGAACAAGGGGATCTACCGGTTGAAATGGTAGGGTAGGCAGGACGCATTGAGAGTTTATGGTTCACTGCCTTCTGCGGTCGATAGGCATCGATGATTTTCAGGCGGTAGCCTTGGCTTTCTAAGTCGTCGTTGACTTTTTTCAAAGCGCGGGCTGCGCGCAGGGTTAGGATGGCAAATGGGCCGTTGTATCCGTCGATGCGCTCCCCGATGAAATTATCGCCGGTATAATAGCGGAGATCGTATACGGCGTTTGGGATCACTTCGTCGAGGTAAATCCTATCATGACAAAGGAGGAGATTTGATGCGTATCGGAGCAATTGAGGCCGGCGGGACAAAGTTCGTGTGCGGCGTCGGAAATGAGCACGGAGTCATCGAGGACCAGATCAGCTTCCCCACAGAGCTGCCGGAGCCAACGTTGGAAAGGGTGATTGCTTATTTTCGCGATAAAAATGTAGAAGCGATTGGCGTTGGCTCGTTTGGCCCGCTGGACTTGAATCCAAGCAGCGCCACTTACGGGCATGTCACGACAACACCGAAGCCGGGCTGGAACGGATATGATGTGCTTGGCAAATTAAAATCGGCTTTTGATGTTCCCTATGGCTGGGATACAGACGTGAACGCCGCCGCCTTGGGCGAGGCAAAGTGGGGTGCCGCTCAGGGGCTGGACAGCTGCGTGTATTATACGGTGGGGACCGGGATCGGTGTCGGGGTCTTGGCCGAAGGTAAGCTTGTCCATGGATTGATTCATCCGGAAGGCGGACATGTTCTGCCGCGGCGGCATCCGGAGGACGACTTCCCCGGTCTATGCCCATATCACGGAGACTGTCTAGAGGGCATGGCTGCGGGGCCAAGTCTTGAAGCGCGTTGGAAGGTAAAAGGGCAAGAGCTGGCACCGGACCATCCTGCCTGGGCCATCGAAGCCTACTATTTAGCACAGGCGGTGACCGGGTCCATCCTCATGCTCTCACCGCAAAAAGTGATCATGGGCGGCGGCGTGATGCAGCAACCGCAGCTGTTCCCGATGATTCGCAAGGAAGTTCAGCGGAACCTGGCCGGATATGTGAACGCGCCAGCCATTTTAAGCGGGATTGATGATTATATTGTCCCGCCGGGATTAGGGAATCAGGCTGGGCTTTGCGGCGCCCTCGCCCTGGGGTTGGAGGCCTTGGCTCGCTCCAACTGAAGCTTGGGGTTCTGCGAACCTTTTCAAACATGGTTCGACATTAGGGATATATCATGATATATTATAATATATATCATGTCCTTGTGTGAGGGAACGTGGGAGGAACGTCATGAGTGAAACCACCTCGTCAAAACCGATGTACGAGAAGATTTTCGATGATGTAAAGCAGAAAATCCTAGATCATAGTTATAAACCGGGAGACCGGATTCCATCGGAGAAGGAGCTGGCCGAGGAATATCAGGTTAGCCGGATTACGAGCAAGCGAGCTTTAGAAATGCTGGCTGCCGAGGGGATTATCGTTCGGAAGCCGGGACGCGGCTCGTTTGTGACGGACCCCGAAGCCGAGGGCACAGGCGCGGAGGAACAGGCGAATGGCCGATGGGACGGAATCTATAGTGGGAACAGAACGGCCAAGGAGGCTGCCGGAAAGCTGATCGGCGTTGTGCTGACGGATTTTGCCGGCAGCTACGGAACGCGGCTGATCTACGGGATGGAGGATGCTGCGCGGGAGCAGGATTGTTTTCTTGTCCTGAAGCGGACGTTTGGGGTTCAGGAGAACGAGGAAGCGACGATTCGCAAGCTGCTGCAGCTTGGCGTCGACGGATTGATCGTATTTCCGGCACAGGGGGAGTATTTCAACGCGGAAATCCTCAAGCTGGTGATCGAACGCTTCCCGCTGGTGCTGATCGACCGGGAGCTGAAGGGCGTGGCGGCGGCATCCATCATTACCGACAATGTGAAGGCGGCGCAGGAGGCGGCGGAGCATTTGTTTGACCTCGGACACGCCCGCATTTCGCTGTTATCTCCGCCGCCCATCGATACGTCGGCCGTCGAGGAACGGATCGAAGGGTTTGTGCAGGCGCATGCCGGCCGCGGTATCGCTGTAGAGCGGGAGCTGTGGATCAGCGATTTGACGTCGACGCTGCCGAACTCTTTTTACGATGACAATATTGAACGGGACATTCAAAAAATCATGCGCCATCTCGAGGCCCATCCTACGATTTCGGCCTTCTTCGCCATCGAGTACAACATCGCGCTGCTGGCTAAAGCGGCGGTGACCCGGCTTGGCCTGCGCATTCCTGAGGACGTGTCGATCATCTGCTTCGACAGCCCGCAGTTCCGCATCGGCGAGGGCTACGCCTTCACCCATATGCGTCAAAGTGAAGAAGATATGGGCAAGCTGGCCGTGGAAAACGTGCTGGCCCTGATGGAGAACCGGCTGGTAGCGAACAAAATCAAGCTGCCCGCGGTGCTCGTCCCCGGGGAGTCCACCGGACCCGCAAGGGAGGAGCGGGAGCGTAAGTAGCGCAGGGCTTGCTCCCTGGGTGAGTAGCGTAAGGCTTACCTCCTAGGGGGGCCTAGTAGCTTAAGGCGCACTTCCAAGGTGGAGCGCGAGTAGTGTTAGGCTCACCCTCTGGGTGGGGACGCAAGCAGTAGTGTTAGTGTCACCCCCTCTGGGGGAACTACAGTAGCATAAGGACACCCCCCTAGGCGAAGTGCTAGAAGGCTTACCCGCTGGGTGGATCGCAAATACCCTACGGTGGATTCAAGTTGCCCCGCCTCAACTCATACATGCCGAAGCTCAACTGCAAAAGTGCAGTTCAACTTCGGCATTTTTTCGTTTTTACCGGCCTTGGAATATAAAAGTGCAGTTAGTTTAAGGTGATTTAGTGGAAAAGGGAGAATTAGGCGGATTTTAACTGTACTTTTACAGTTGAAGGGTCCCAAAGCGACGCTTTCTCTAAAATCAACTGTACTTTTACATTTAGGCGCCACTTTTGGTGGTGCGGTCATTTACGGCAGGATGTTGTCTTCCGTTTACGGACCTTTCTAATTACGGACTTTCTCGATCAAGGCCCTTCCCCATTAATGACATTTCTACAGGAAAGCCATTTTTGTACTCTCCAAATGTTGAAGGGGGTCATTTGGCATACCTTTATATACCAACCAACATCGATATTTTTGCTTATTGACATAATGATATAATACCAATATACTATCCTTATTGAAATCGCTTTAATTACTATGTTATTCGAAATGAAAAGGGGAGGTTTACAAATGAAAAAGTGGGTGTTCGTGATGCTGGTGACCGTCCTGTTTGGTGCGATGCTGGCTGCTTGTGGAGGGGGCGGTAACGGCGGCAGTGCTGGAAACGGCGGCGGCAGCGGGGGTAGTGGTGACACCGGAGGTGGCGGCAATACCGAGAAAGTGAAGCTGACGTTCTGGGGCGACTGGGGCGGCGAAGGGCAGAAGCAATTTGAGACGATGGTTGACGCCTTCAACAAGTCGCAGGACAAGATCGAAGTCAAATACGTGCTTCAGCAGGATATGGTCACGAAATTCCTGACGGCTGCGACGAGCGGCGGTGCGCCGGATATTTTGTTCTGGGACCGCTGGAGAACCTCGCTGTACGCTCCGAAAAACGTGCTTCGCCCCATTGACGACTATATGGAGCGCGACGGGGTGAATAAAGAAGATTTTTACGAGGAGTCCTTAAAGGAACTGACCAATAACGATAAATTGTACGGTCTGCCGTTAACAGTGGATGCCCGCGCGTTGTTCTACAACAAGAAGATGTTTGCCGATGCAGGGCTAGAGGCGCCAACGACGTGGGACGAATTGGAGCAGGCGGCCAAGACGCTGACGAAATGGAACGGCAGCAAGCTTGAAACCGCAGGCTTCTCCATGGCCGATCCGGGGCTGTTTAACATGTATCTGCAGCAAGCCGGCGGGCAAATGCTCAGCGAGGATGGCAAGACCAACTTCAACAATGAAAAAGGCAAACAGGTTCTGGAGTTTTGGCAGCGCTTGCTGAACGAGGACAAAGTTTATAAGGTCGGCTTCGAACAAGGGCTTGGCGAAGGTACCGACGCGTTTGTTACAGGGAAAGTGGCTATGCTGTACACCGGACCTTGGATGATGAGCACCTACAACAAATATGGCAAGGATCTGGAATACGGCATCGTACCGCCGCCGGCAGGTCCGAATGGCGATAAAGGCAGTGTGATGGGCGGCTTCGGGCTTGTCATCCCGCAAGGCTCCAAGCACCCGGATGAGGCGTGGGAGTTCATCAAATGGTGGACGGCGAACAAGGACAACGCTTTGCTGTGGGCAAAAACGAGCTTGAACCTGCCAGGCTTTAAACCGGCGCTTGAGGATCCGTTCTTTAGTGAAGATCCATTGTGGAAGCCGTTTACGGAAACGTTGGAATTTGCAAAGACGCGTCCGACACATCCGGGATACTCCGTCATGGAGGAGAACGCGCTGATTCCGAATCTGCAACTGCTGCTTCAGAACAAGCAATCGATCGACGAGACGCTGAAAAAAGCCCAAGAGCAAGGCGACAAACTGCTTGCGGAAAATGCGGTCGTGAAGTAAAAACCGGCCTCTGAAAGGGGAACAAAGAATGGCATCCGTCAATAAGCTCGAACGGCATCAGGCCCGAATGGCCTATCTGTTCATTACACCAACTATGTTGCTATTTGCCGTATTCATGGTCATCCCCGTCGTGATGGCCCTGTACCTCAGCTTCACCAACTATGACGTGCTGAGCAGCAACGATTGGGTTGGGCTGGACAATTACCGCCGCCTGATCGACGATGCGCTGCTTTGGCAGACCTTTTTAAACGTGTTCTATTACGCGATCGTTTTTGTACCGCTGAATTTGTTGATCTCCTTGCTGTTTGCGATGCTGCTTAACAAAAAGATACGCGGGGTCAAGCTGTTCCGCACGTTTTATTACCTGCCGACCTTGACCTCGGCCGTCGCGGCGGCCACCGTATGGATCTGGATGCTGCATCCCGAATACGGGATGATTAACGGACTGCTCGCATACCTTGGCATCACCGGCCCGGCTTGGGTGTCGCAAACGGAGACGGCCATGCTGTCGATCATCGTCATGACGCTTTGGCAGTCGGTTGGCTCCAACATGATCATCTATTTGGCCGGCCTTCAAGGCGTGCCGGACTATCTGTACGAATCGGCCCGGCTGGACGGGGCGTCGCGGTTTGCCTGCTTCCGCTACATCACTTGGCCGCAGCTTCGCCCAACGACGTTCCTGGTCAGTGTCATGTCCATCATCGGCGCCTTGCAGCTGTTTGACCAGGCGTTTGTCTTAACGCAGGGCGGACCGGCGAACGTCACCAAAACTCCGGTCTACCTGATCTATCAGCAGGGCTTTAACCAATTGCAGATGGGGTATGCCTCGGCGCAGGCGTTTGTGCTGGCGATGGTGATCCTAGTATTTTCAATCATTAGCATGAAAATCACCAAAGCGGAGGAGCCGATCGTATGACAAATCCAGAGACGATAAAAACGGGCGTCGGTACCCGGCGTCCACAAATCGGTGTACCCATGCAGAAGCGATTAGCGAATGTACTGTTTTATACGGTTGGCAGCATCATCGCGGTCATTATGTTTTTGCCCTTTTATTGGAGCGTGCTGACCTCGTTTAAACAAGACGAAGACATGTTCACCCTGCCGATTAAATGGTTTACGGCGAACCTGACGTTCGAGCATTATTACAACGCGTTTACGACCGTGCCTTTTGGCCTTTATTTCTGGAATTCCTTTATTCTTGCGGCAGCTGGGGTGTTATGTAACCTGTTCTTCGGTTCGCTGAGCGGCTTTGCGTTTGCCAAGCTGAAATTCCGGATGAACCAGCCGTTCTTCCGCATCCTGCTTGTCTCCATGATGGTGCCGGGGATCGTGACGATGATCCCCAGCGTTTACGTGCTGCGCCATATCCCGCTGGCAGGCGGCAACGACTTGTTCGGCAGCGGGGGGTACGGGCTGATGAACTCGTTTTGGGGTATTATTTTGCCGGGGGCATCCGGGACGTTTGCGGTATTTTTCATGCGACAGTTCTTTCTGACCCTGCCCAATGACATGATGGAGATGGCGCGGATCGAAGGCTGCGGTGAATTCAAAATCTTCTGGCGCATTTACTTGCCGCTGACCAAGCCGGCGCTGGCTACACTCGGGATCTTTACGTTCCAGGCCGGCTGGAACGGCTTCCTCTGGCCGATGATCGTCCTGAACGATCCGTCGAAGGCGACGATTCAGATGGGGCTGCAGGCTTTTTCATACAATTATCAGACGGACTATGGGCCGATGATGGCGGGGGCGCTGGTGGCGATCCTGCCGATCCTGGTGCTGTTCCTGCTGCTGCAGCGGTATTTTATCCAGGGGATCGCGTTTAGTGGAATCAAGGGCTAGGACAGAGGGGAGAGATCATATGAAGACCACCACGAAGGAAACTGAAATCACGCAGCAACGGGCCGACTTGGCTCAGACGGCGCTGGACGAATTATTCTGGAACGAAAAGATCCAAATGTACAATATTCAAACGCCCTGCGAAAACGGGGCATGCAACGAGATTTTTCATTACTGGTGGATGGCGCATGCGGTGGATGTGCTGGTCGACGGACTGCGGCGCACGGGGGACCGGCGATATGCCCAGCGGCTGGAGCAGCTGTACGACGGACTGCTTCAGCGCAACGGCGGCGCATGGCCCAATGAGCTGTACGACGATATGGAGTGGATGGCGCTCGCTTGGCTGCGCGCCTATCAAGCCACGGGCGAACCGCGCTACAAGGAGGTCTCCCAGCTGCTGTGGCAGGACATCCAAACCGGATGGAACGAGCAAATGGGCGGCGGGATCGCCTGGCAGAAATCGCAGCTCGACTATAAAAACACCCCGGCCAACGCCCCTGCCATCATCCTGGCGGCCCGGTTGTACCAAGCGTTTGGCGATCCGGACGATTGGGCTTGGGCGCAGCGGATCTATGAGTGGCAGGCGGCGAACCTTATCGACCCGGCCACCGGGTTGGTGTGGGACGGTATGAACCGTACCGGGGATGGGACGATCGACAAGGATTGGCGGTTCACTTATTGCCAGGGCGTCTTTATTGGAGCTTCGGTGGAGATGTACCGGGTAAGCGGCGATACGGCTTATCTGGAGGCGGCGCTTCGCACGTTCCGCGTCGTCCTCCAGGAGTTTACCTCCAGCGAGACCGGCCTGCTGCCGGAGGAAGGGGACGGCGATGCCGGACTGTTCAAAGGCATCCTGATCCGCTACTTGGTGCAGTTGGCTCAGGCGGCCCCGGACCATCCCGAGATTGCCGAGTACGTCGCCCTTCAGGCGGAACGCGCCTGGAGCCGGCTGGCCGCTCCGCAGCAACCGCGGTTCGGCACGGATTGGAGCTGTGGTCCAGCACCGGAGGAGGCCGTGTCCCTCAGCTCGCAGCTAAGCGGCGTGATGCTGATGGAGGCGGCGGCAGCGCTTGAAACGGGTGCGGATCAGGCGGCCTCGGAGCTAACGTCGGATGCTGCGCCCCAAGGGGAGATGCCGTGATGGATCGCCGCGAGCTAGGCTGGGCCCAACTGGCGGACCGCATGCACCGCGACCTGTTCGACTGCTACGGGAATGAGCAGACCGGCATCCTGGACCAGTGGTATCCGCGTACGGCGGGCCGGGCCGGCGAAAATTTCTACTACTGGTGGCAAGCCCATGTCCTCGACGTGCTGGTGGATGCTTACGAGCGGACCGGCAACCCAGCGCTGCCCGATCGGATGAGGCAGTTCTGCCGCAGTCTGGAGCGTTATAACGGCGGGACGTTCACGCATAATTATTACGACGACATGGAGTGGACGGCGCTGGCGCTGCTGCGGGCTTACCGGGCGACCGGTGAGGCGTGGTATGAGGAGAAGGTCCAAGAGCTGTGGGCGGACATCCAAACGGCTTGGAATGAGCATTGCGGCGGGGGGATGGCGTGGAAGAAGGATCAACTGGATTACAAAAATACCCCAGCCAATGCGCCTGCTGCGATTCTTGCCGCCCAGCTTTACGGCTTGTTCGGTCGGCCTGACGATCTCGCTTGGGCCAAACGGATATACGATTGGAACAAAGCGCATCTGGTTGACCCTGCGACCGGCTTTGTTTGGGATGGCATGAACCGCACTGGGGACGGAACAATCGACAAGGACTGGCGGTTCACCTATTGCCAGGGCGTCTTTATTGGCGCGGGAGCGGAATTATACTTCTACACCGGCGAATCAGCCTACTTGGAGGATGCAAGGCGCACCGCAGCCGCCTGCTTCGAGGAGCTGTGCGAGCCTGATATTTGCCTGCTTCCCGCGGAAGGTATCGACGATACCGGGTTATTCAAAGGCATCCTCATTCGCTACCTCGACCGTCTCTTGGAGATCGACCCAGAGTGTCCACGCGTGCGGGAGGTTATTTTCGCCAATGCGGAGACTCTTCGATCCAGCGGGCTGCTTGAGAACCTGGCGCTGTGCGGCCCTTCTTGGAAGGAGCCGCCGACCTTGCCGGTTCAGCTCAGCGTCCAGTTGAGCGGCTTGATGCTGCTGGAAGCGGCGGCAAGGCTGGAGGCGCGAAAGTGAGGAACATGTCATACAGAACCGCCGGAAGCGAACGTACGGCATAACGAGCATAACGAGCATAACGAGCACAATAAGCACAACGACTACGAGACAACACGGAGGAGATTAACCATGACTGAGCAACTGACTCAATCCGATATTATTGTCTTGGTGGAGACGAAAATGAAGCATCGCCCGAAAATCGTGGAGATGTTCAAACGGTGTTACGAAAATACGCTGGAAACCACCATCCATCGCCACGACGACGGGACGGTGTTTATGCTGACCGGCGATATCCCGGCCATGTGGCTGCGCGATTCCGTGAACCAGCTTCGGCCGTATCTGATCCCGGCGGCGCAGGATGCCGGCTTGCGCGAGATTATCGAGGGCGTGTTGAGAACGCAATACCAATCGATCCTGCGGGACCCGTATGCCAACGCGTTTAACGAACTTGAGAATTTCCGCGGCCATCAGACGGATTTGACTGAGATGTCCGGCTGGATTTGGGAACGTAAATACGAGGTGGATTCGTTATGTTATCCTCTGCAGTTAGCCTATCTTTATTGGAAAAATACCGGGGAAACCCGCCACTTCACGCCGGAATTTAAGCAAGCGGCCGAGTTGATTTTGCAAACCTGGCGGACTGAGCAGCGGCATGAGAAACTGTCAAAATACACGTTCGTCCGGGAAAACAGCGGGGAAACAGATCGGCTTCCGGGACCGGTCGGCTATACGGGGATGACCTGGTCGGGCTTCCGCCCCAGCGACGATGCCTGCAAATACGGCTATCTCGTTCCGTCGAACCTTTTTGCCATCGTGGTGTTGGGTTATTTGTTGGAGATCAATGAGCGGTTTTTCGGAGATGACGCTTTCGCCGATGAGGTACGTGCGCTGCGAGAGGACATTCGGCAGGGGATTGAAAAATACGCCATCATCGAGGATGCGGAGTTCGGGAAGGTGTACGCGTACGAGGTTGACGGGCTTGGCGGCGTGAATCTGATGGACGATGCCAACGTGCCCAGCCTGTTGTCGCTGCCTTATCTCGATTACTGCAGCAAAGACGATCCGATCTATCTCAACACGCGCCGGATGATTCTGAGCCGCCGCAACCCCTATTACTATGAAGGAACGTATGCCAAAGGCATCGGCAGCCCGCACACGCCGCCGGACTACATTTGGCACATCGCCTTATCCATTCAAGGGATCACTGCGCTGGAGGAAGCGGAAAAGCTGGAGATTCTGGATATGTTCGAGCGGACCGATGCGGGAACGAATTTGGTACATGAAGGGTTCCATAAGGATAATCCATCGGAGTATACGCGGGAATGGTTCTCTTGGTCTAATGCCATGTTTGTTGAATTCGTGCTCAGTTTATGTGGTCTGGAAATTGCCATGCGCTAGCTTTCGGGTAAGGAAACATTTCCGAAAATGGAGGTTTTGCCGTGAAACGGAATCCGGGGAATGGAACGTTATCGAAATTACTTGCACTCACGTTAACGATGGCACTCTCGATTTCGCTGCTTACCGGAGCAAACGCTTCGGAGGCCCACGCGGCCAGTTGGACTTCCAAGGATGCGGACGCGGCGATCCGGGCATTTAACGCCAAGTTCTGGGATCCGCAGGCTAAATTGTTCTGGGCCGATTCCAATCGCGGCTCCAACTACCAGGGCTTCTGGGTGGAAGCCGAGCTGTGGGAAATGGTCATGGACGCTTATCTTCGTACATCGGATCGGGAGTTAAAGGCGCAGCTTCGCGCCCAGATCGACGATATTTTCGATGGAGCGGTCCTGAAGTATGGCGAGGATTGGACGAACAATCCGTTTAACGATGACATTATGTGGTGGGCAATGGCCAGTGCCAGAGCGTATCAAATCACCGGGGAAGCCCGGTATCT
This sequence comes from Paenibacillus sp. p3-SID1389, assembly GCF_025151705.1. Taxonomy (NCBI): domain Bacteria; kingdom Bacillati; phylum Bacillota; class Bacilli; order Caryophanales; family Paenibacillaceae; genus Paenibacillus; species Paenibacillus sp. p3-SID1389. Next base: position 106,534 of record NZ_JALXVO010000007.1, read on the forward strand.
GAATAAAGCGAAGTATTACTTCGATTTCGTCTACGACACCCAATGGGATGATGAGTTTGCTGGCGGCGGCATCTGGTGGTTGAACAGCGAGCATGTCACGAAAAATGCTTGTATCAACTTCCCGGCGGCCGAAGCGGCAGTGTTCCTGTATGAAATCACGGATGACCCGCACTATTTGGAGGCGGCAACCCGGATATATCGATGGGGCAAAACGATGCTGACGGACGGAAACGGCAAGGTATTCGACCGGATCGAGATGGACCAAGGACCTGTGCCGGATGCAACGCATTATAATCAAGGAACGTTTATTGGCGCAGCTGTCGGACTGCATCGTGTAACAGGCGACAAGGTGTATCTGGAGGATGCGATCAAGGCTGCCCAATTTACGATGGCTCATCAGACAGAACCGAACGGACTGCTCGGTTACGAGGGACCGCATGGAGATCTGAAGGGCGGCAAAACGATTCTGCTGCGCAATTTGGCTTACCTGCAAAAAGCAGTGGACGGCAGTAAGTCCAAGGCGCATCGGGAGTTCGAGCGGAAGTTCGACGATTGGCTCGCTTTTAATGCGGCGATGGCCTGGAGCCATCGGAACGCAGAGGGGCTCGTCGACGGCAACTGGATCGGACAGTTGTTGTCCGGCACCTATGAGTCCTGGTCAGCCTCCAGCGCCGTTCAGGCCGTGACGGTCGTGCAGCCAAAGCCGGTGACAGTTCCGGTATATCCGGTGAAGCCGGCCAATCAACGGATCGAGGCGGAAAAATACAACATCGGCAAAGGCTTCGTGCTCGAGGGCAGTGCAGAAGGCACGTTGCAGCTGGGCGGGATCCAGCACGGACATACCGCTGTCTACAAAAATGTCGACTTCGGGTCGAAGGGAGCCGTTGGCTTCATTGCTAGGGCTGCCAGCGCCACGTCTGGCGGAAGCATCGAAATCCGGCTGGATAAGGAGAACGGACCTAAAATCGGTACCGTTCGGGTTGAGGGCACGGGCAACTGGAACCAGTTTATCGATGCGGTGGACGTGCTCAAGGATGAACAAGGTCAGCCGGTGACCGTGACTGGCAAGCATGATGTCTATCTCACTTTTGTCAAAGTGAACGATGATTATCTGTTTAACTTGAATTGGTTCCGGTTTACGGAGACCGATCCGACGAGAACCGATGCCTTTGCGAAGCGGAAGGCCGGCGATTTCGATGACGGAAACGGGGTGAGCCGAAACAGTGAATATGGCTTCCTGGAGGGGATCACGAACGGCGCGTACGTTCGGTATGAAGGCATCGATTTCGGCAGCGGTGCGGCCGGAATCACGGCACATGTGGCAAGCGGAAACCGCGGAGGAACGATCGAGGTGAAGCTGGACAGCTTGAATGGGCCAACCGTCGCCACCCTTGAGATTCCGGCTGTAGGCGATTGGTCAACGTGGATCGACGTAATGTCCACGCTGGATGATTCGGCTGCGAGGGGCATCCATGACGTCTATCTGGTGTTCCACGGTACGGACGGCAGCGATTTTCCGTGTAATCTCGACTGGTTCAGCTTCACGACCGTCAAAGGCCGGGCTCAAGACGCTTACGGCAAGATCGAAGCGGAGAGTTATACCCTTGGCTCAGGGTTTGGCACGGAGCAGGGCGGAGGACAGACGTATCTCGCTGGAATGTACGGCCCGAACCAGCCTTATGCCATGTACAACTACATTGATTTTGGCGAAGGCGGCGCAGCGGGGCAATTCCATGTCAATGCGGCGAGCGATACCGCCGGAGGGACGATTGAGGTGCGGCTGGACAGCCCAAGCGGCCCTGTAATTGCGGAGGTGCAGGTCACAGGGACCGGTGGCTGGCAGGAGTTTAAGGTGTTCTCGGCGGATCTCACGGCTTCGGTTCGCGGCAAGCATATCGTGTTCCTGCTCTTTAAGGGATCGGATTGGTTGTTTAACCTGGATAAATTTACGTTTGGTGACCCGGACGTATTTACGGCACCGCCTGTTACACCTGAGCCGCCTCGGGACCACACTCCTCCAGGAGAGGTTGAGCATGTGCGAGCGGTAAAGGAAAATGGACAGATTCGGTTAACTTGGGACGGTCCGTACGATGTGGATGCTGTGAAGGTGCAGATTCGTTTGCTCAAAAACAAGAAGCTAATTGGAAATACATTGGAGGTGGCGCGCGGTGTCCAGACCGTGTTGTTGCCGAACGTGAACAATCCCAAAAGCTATACGGTCCAATTCCAAGCCGTTGATGCTTCTGGCAATGTCTCCAAGGGAACTGCCGTTTCGCTGGGAGACCTGATCAAGAAGTAAATAAAAACAGACCGGGGCGGAGGGAATCCGGCCTTCGGTCTGTTTTTTTTGCGATTAGAATTCGTATCTTAAATGTTCTGTGCGTACTCTGGTGCAGGAACTTTGGTTAAGAAAACGTACAAGCTGGCAGGCTCGGTTCCGTCATTCCGGTAGGAGAAGGCTTCTGTTCCTTCCAAATGCAGGACTTCACCTTGATTGAGCGGGGAGGTTGCTCCATCCACCGTGATTGTCCCGTTACCTTGCAAGGCGAGAAGAAACACGTCTGTATTCGGATGGGTGTGGGTTGGCAGCTCTTGGCCCGGCATAAAGTTTAGCACGAACACGACGCTTTCCCCTTTTTTGTAGGCGATCCGTTTGGTGAATTTCTCCGCTTGGAAGTCCTGAAGCTGGGCTAATGCTAATTTTTCCATCTTGATGATTTCCTCCTTGTAACGGTCGCGTGGACCGGATCGTTTGGCTGGGGGTTTCTCCGGCTTGATCGCCGGAATCCCTGCTCCTTGTCTCCTATGTTAGCATCGAGTTGCTCCTTTCTTCTTGATTCAGATCAAGTTTGCGAAAAAATGCCCCTATTTCAAAACTCTGTGAAATGGCCACTACTGCAAATTGGAGTAAATTGGAGAAAGGGGATATGGATGTTTTTTGAAAATGTGGTGAAAGGAGTAACGCTCGTGAAACGTTTTCCGGGGATGGATCAAGAAGCGGTCATGATGGAGATTAAGCAGCTCAAGCAGAAAGCTGACCGGCTGCTTGCGATGTCAATTCGGCTGAATCAACCCAGCTTGGCGGACGAAGCGGAGCGGTTGTACCAGCAAATTGACAGGTTAGCTTTGCTCACCGGGTAATTTGACACATTTCATCCTAAGCCATACGTTTAAATATAGCTCTCATGTAAAATAACATCACATCCGAGTGGATGGATGTTATTTTTTTTGACGTAAATGTATTGACAATCCCTTTTGAACGCCTATAATTAATCACAAGAATAATAGTTTAATCAATCACACCCAAGAGTTATGATAGAATACCTGACATGAAGGAGGGTGTGAGTATGGCCATCTCAACCGCTGGCGAATGGAAGCAGGACATTTTGAGGATTTACAACGCGATAAATAAGCAAATCTTTAACGTGGGTGTAAAACAGCAAAAAGTAGATTTCGTCGGCAACAAAATTGTGATTATTTCTTTGAACGGGCGAGTGCCTGTCTTAAAGCTATTGGATGAGGCTTATCCTCAATCCACGAGGCAGCTGGATTACTTGTTGTTTCAGGTGTTCAAGCGGGAGATTAAGGCAGCCCTCGAACGGCAATTTCAACTGAATATCGTCGCCGTACTCAAAGATTACGATGCAGAGACCGAATTTTCCGGTACGATCGTTGTCTTGGATCGCGACGTGGAGGATTATCTGAAGGAGTCGTCGGAACTTCGCTAATCGAAAGAGCCGACCAATCGTCAGTTTGGACTCGCAGCGCTATTGTTAGGAGGCGCTATGGGTTTTGACTGGCGATTTTTTTATATCAAAAAATGAAAATTTCAAGGAGTGGAGGCGTGGAGCATGCAACCCAAAATCGAGATTAACGGAGTTAGTAAATGGTTTCGCCGGAACGGCCGAGATATCCCGGCCATGCAAGAAACGAGCCTGAAGATTGAAGCGGGAAGGTTTGTCAGCATCATTGGCCCAAGCGGTTGCGGCAAGTCTACCTTGTTCAACATCATTGCCGGACTCATTCCACCCTCTACCGGAGAGGTGCTTGCGGACGGGGAGAATATCGTGGGGAAGACGGGATATGTCGGTTACATGCTGCAAAAGGATATGTTGCTGCCGTGGCGGACGATTCTAGACAACATCATTCTGGGGATGGAAATTCGCGGCGTCCCTAGAAAGGAAGCGGTGGATCGAGCTTTGCCCCTGATGGAGAAGTATGGACTCAAAGGTTTTGATAAGCATTATCCCAAGGAATTGTCGGGAGGTATGCGGCAACGGGCTGCGCTGCTGAGAACGTTGCTTTACGACCGCGACATCATCTTACTGGACGAGCCGTTTGGCGCGCTTGATGCACAGACCCGGCTAACGATGCAAAATTGGCTGTTGCAAATTTGGACCGACTTTGGAAAAACGGTGTTGTTCGTCACCCACGACATCGATGAAGCAATTTACTTGTCAGACGATATTTATGTCTTCTCTTCGCGGCCGGGCCGGGTCAAAACGAAAATCACGGTCACGATGGAGCGCCCGCGCAAAACGGAGGATATGACGTCCCCGGATTTTATGGAACTGAAACATCTCTTGCTTGACCAGTTATCGGCGGGACATGCGGAGGAAGAACTCGCGCTTTGACCGTTTGGATAAAAAAATAACGATCTAGGAGGGATGAAGTGTGGAAGAAACTGTGCGTAAATCGACCTTTGTGATCCATTCTCTATCCACCGATGCGGCGGTAACGGTAGCCGAAAAAAAGCTGAAGCCCCCGTCTGCCTCAAATTCAGCACCGCTGATTTATGACGAGGAGGCAGCGGAGCGGAAGAAAGCCCGCAGAATCGGCTGGGGAAGGGTGGCCGTAGGGGTTCTGCTGTTCATCATCTGGGAGGTGTTTACCCGGATCGGTTGGCTGGATTCTTATTATTGGAGCAGCCCGAGCGCGATATGGCAAACGACCTGGCTGCAAGTGGCAGAGGGCGGGCTGCTGGGGGATATCGCCTATACAGCAGGCTCAACCGTGCTGGGCTTTGTGTTCGGCACATTATGCGGAGCTTTGTTGGGCTTGTCCTTCTGGTGGTCACGGAGCTATGCCGGCATTAGCGAACCTTACTTGATTATATTAAACGCGATGCCCAAGCTGGCTCTTGCGCCTGTCCTCGTCATTTTGCTGGGAATCGGCTTCTTCTCCAAAGTGGCGCTGGCTTTTTCCATGACGGTTGTGGTATCTGCCTTGTCCGCCTACAGCGGGGTGAAGAGCGTGGACCCGGACATGGAGAAGCTGATGTATTCGCTTGGGGCCAAACGCTGGCAGGTGTTTACCAAAGTCGTCATTCCATGGTCGATGCCTTGGATCATCAGCAGCTTGCGTATCAACATTGCTCTGGCGCTTGCCGGGGCCATCGTCGGTGAATTCATCGCCTCCAGCCAAGGCGTTGGACGCATGATCATGTATGCGGGGACGATTCTTGACATCAATCTCGTGTGGGTTGGCGTAGTGGTTTTGTCTGTGCTATCCATGGCTATGTATTGGGGAGTTGTACTCTTGGAAAGAGGGTTGTCCAAAGGTTTCGGCGTCAAGTAGCGGGAAACCTGTCAGTCAACCGGAAAGAAAATGTTCATGAGGGGGAAGTTGGATGAGAAAGAGCAGACTGTTACCGTTATTATTGGGATTGGCTTTGACGGGCAGCTTACTTGCAGGATGCGGAGGGAAAAGCGAGCCAACGGAGGAAGCGGCAGAGGGGAGCACAGAGCTCAAAAAGATCGTCATCGCCGAACCGGTTCATTCCACGGGATATCTTCCGCTCTATTTGGCTCAACGGGAAGGTTACTTTAAGAAACGGGGATTGGATGTAGAAGTGATTCAGGCTGCCGGCGGCGCTCACGTCACGGCGGTGGTTAGCGGGGACGCATGGGGCGTCATCGGTGGAACGGAGTCCAATGCGCTGGCAAACAAGAAAAATTCCGATCCCATCGTGTCGATCGTCAACGTCGTTAACCGAGCCAACGTATACTTGGTAGCCAAGAAGGGGCTGGCTCCGGCCGGCAGTTCAGAGGCGGATTTGAAGGAGTTCTTTAAGGGGAAGAAGATCAACGCCGGACGTCATGGCGGTACTCCTAATTTGCTGATCCGTTATTTGCTGATCTACTTGGGACTGGATCCGGAGAAAGATGTCACTCTGCTTGAGCCGGCGGATGCCTCGACGGTCGTGACGATGGTGCAGCAGGGAGCGGCAGATATCGGCAATGGGGCGGAGCCGCAAATTAGCGACGGGATCTCCAAGGACGTCTGGGGCGAACCCTTTTATAAATTCCATGACTTCGGCGATTTCTCCTATTCCGTGCTCAGCGTGAAACAATCGACGATCGATAAAGATCCGGAAACGGTGCAGTTGTTCACCGACGCTATTATTGAGGCGCTGAAGGTGGTTCAAGAGGATAAAGAACTAGCGATGAAAAACATGAAAGCCGAGTTCCCTACGTTATCCGATGATGCGATTCAGGCCTCCCTTGACCGCGCCTATGCGGACAGCCTATGGAGCAGGGATGGGTTCATTACGGAAGCCGCAGTGAAACAAGACATGGACGTGCTGATCAAAACCGGGATTTATACGGGCGATTACTCCTATGACCAATTGGTCGACATGCAGTTCGTTAATTCATCCAAGTAAGGAAAGGGAAGGTGAAGCGAAGTGAATTTAGAGCAGAAGCTAATGAACAGCCGGACAGCCATCGTGGTGGTAGATGTTCAAAATGATTACTGTCACCCGGAGGGAGCTTTAGCCCAAGCGGGTAATGACGTTGGTGCCGTGGCCGACATGATGCCGAATTTACATCGCTTGCTGGCGGCGGCCAGAGAATTTGGGGTACCGGTGATGTTTATCCAGACCTTTCATGAAGAAGCGACCGATTCCGAAGCTTGGAAAGAACGATCTAACGGAAAATCGATGGCGGTATGCCGGAAGGGCACCTGGGGGGCGGATTTCTACGAAGTTGCCCCCGAGCCGGGTGAGGTTGTCGTGAACAAACACCGATACAGCGCTTTTGTGAATACTCGGCTCGATTCGATCCTGCGGAGCCAGAAGATCGAAACGCTGATCATGACCGGTGTCAGCACCAATGTGTGCGTGGAATCGACGGCCCGGGACGGTTTTATGCTGGATTATCACATCGTGCTGCTTCGCGATGCTTGCGCCTCTTATTCCAATCAAGCTCATGAAATGACGATCAAAAATATCGAAGGATATTTCGGTGAGGTCACGGACACCCGGGAAGTGATTTCCTTGTGGGAACGGGCTTGGAAGACGACCGTGAACCCAATGACAATGACACAAGTGTAAAGCAGGTGCAGGCATGGGCATGAACGGCAAATACCGTACACTGGTTCAATATATCATTTGTACGGGAGCCTTTTTATCTAACTGTTCCGCCGGCATGTTCAACATCGCGCTGGTTGATATCGCTAGAGATTATCAGATCGGTCTTGCCTCCGCGCAATGGGTTGTTACGGCTTATCTGCTGGTCATTTCCGTACTCCTGCCGGTGATGGGGAAACTCGGGGATATCCGGGGACGGCGGTCCGTGCATAATCTGGGTTATCTCGGTTTCGCGTTAGGGGCGCTTGGCTGCGCGCTTGCCCCGTCACTGGGCTGGCTGATTGCCTTCCGTATCGTGCAAGGCCTTGGCGCTTCGATGTATCAGGCGACGAACATGGCGCTGATCGTTTCTCTGTTTCCTCCTGAAAAGAGAGGGAGAGCCTTAGGGATGATCAGCACCTTCGTGGCCGCCGGTTCGATGATCGGCCCCAGCCTGGGCGGTGTACTGATTCAATGGATATCTTGGGAGGCATGCTTCTGGCTGCTGGCCGGTACCGCGTTAGTGGCTTGGATGATGGCCCAGCGGTTTATTCCGAAGGATCAGCCGGAGGAGCAAGGGCACATCGATGTAACCGGAGCTCTGCTGTTTGGGACTTCGTTAACCGGCCTTGTCACAGCGATTCATCTAAGCTCGGAATGGGGATGGGGATCTCTGCCTGTGGTCGTGTTGCTGCTGTTGTTTGCGGGTTGTGCCGCCGGGTTTGTGATGTGGAGTCTCTCCACCAGCGACTCCCCCTTCATCGATCTCAAGCTGCTCGGCGATGCTGCGACGAGTACCGGGCTCTGGATCACCATCGTTACGTATATGGCCGCGTTTTCGGCGCAACTCGTATTGCCGGTGTTTCTTCGCCATGAGCTTAGCACTCCGCCGGCGATGGCCGGATTGATGATGATGGGTTATCCGCTGGCGTTGATCGTCGCCTCCCCGTTATTTGGCAGTTTGTCGGACAAGCACGGTTCCTTACCGTTGTTGACGGCCGGATTGTTGGCGATGTCCGGGACGTTAGTTGCTTTAGGTTTTCTTTCCTCCTCGTATCCGATGTTTCTATTAATTACATTGATTGTTTTGCTGGGTGCATCCATGGGGATGATCACTTCGCCCAATACGAGCCTGGTGATGGGCCGTGTGGATCCTGGTCACTTGGGGTTAATCAGCAGTTTACTCGCGTTGTCGCGTAATCTTGGCATGATATTCGGTACTGCGGCAGGCGGCGCGTTCATAGCCGGCGCAGACGGTTATCGGATGGTTTTCGTCCTTTGTCTCGCGTTGGTGTTAGGTTCCGTAGTTCTTCTGCTTGTTACCGTTCGTCAAGCACGGCACCGTCGTCGCCATGAGGAGACGGTATCGCCATCCTAAAAAAGCCATTGCCTGGACGTTAACGTCTGGGCAATGGCTTTTTGGCGTGATTCGCTTACAATGTGACCCCCGTTTTGAAAATAGCCAGCTCGCGGACCTCGTTCTGCTCGTTCCGGGTGGGTTGACCGCTGGCTACCGCGATAACGTAATGGATAAACTGCTCCAGCACTTCTTCCATCGGCGTATCCAGCAAGACCCCGGCGTTGAAGTCCATCCAGTGCTGTTTCCGGGCGAACAGTTCGTTGTTCGTGGCGACCTTGACGGTAGGGACGAAGCTGCCAAACGGCGTCCCGCGGCCGGTCGTGAAAAGGACTAGCTGGCAGTCGGCGGCGGCCAGCGCAGAGGAGGCGACCAGGTCATTTCCTGGTGCCTGCAGCAGGCTAAGGCCTTTCTTGCGCAGCTTCTCGCCGTATTTCAGGACGTCGACCACCGGGGCGGTCCCGGCTTTTTGCGTGCAGCCCAGCGATTTGTCCTCCAGCGTACTAATGCCGCCGGCTTTATTGCCGGGCGAGGGATTTTCATAGACAGGCTCGCCGTAGGACAGGAAATATTGCTTAAAATCGTTGATGAGAGCAACAATTTGCTCGAACACCTCTTGACTCTCCGCGCGGGCCATCAGCATCTGCTCGGCCCCAAACATCTCGGGAACTTCTGTTAGAATCGTAGAGCCGCCCTGCGAAATGAGAAAATCGGAAAAAGCGCCGAGCAGCGGGTTGGCCGTAATGCCGGAGAAACCGTCCGAGCCGCCGCACTTAAGCCCAACGTTCAGCTCGCTGAGCGGCACCGGCTCCCGGCGGTCGTTGCGCGCCGCCTCAACCAGTTCTTCCAGCAGCGCCAGGCCAGCCTCCAGCTCATCCTCGACCTCCTGAGCTACAAGAAATTTGACGCGTTGCTCGTCGTAATCGCCTAGCCGCTCCCGGAACTCGGATACGACGTTATTCTCGCAGCCCAGTCCAAACACGAGAACGCCGCCTGCATTGGGGTGAAGCACGGCGTCTGCGAGAATGCTGCGCGTCATGAGATGATCTTCCCCAAGCTGCGAGCAGCCGTAGGGGTGCTTCAACACGGTAATGTTGTCGAAGGGGCCAAGATCCGGGTGCTCCGCTTTAAAGGCGCGGATCATTTGCTCCGCAATCCCGTTCACACAGCCGACGGTAGGCACGATGTACAGATCGTTGCGTATGCCGGTTTTACCGTTGGCCCGACGGTATCCCTGAAAGGTTAGGGAACGCTTCGGATAAATGACCGGGTGCAGGTTCGGATGATATTCGTATTGTTCCTCACCGGCGAGGTTCGTTTTTACGTTATGCGTATGCACCCACTCGCCTGGAGCGATCGCGGTTATGGCATGGCCAATCGGATAGCCGTATTTCGTGACGGACGAACCGGCGGGAATGGCGGTGAGTGCGATTTTATGGCCTTGGGGAATGTCCTGCACCGCTCGAACGGACTCCTTGTCAAGCTGGAGATCTTCACCAGCTGCGATTGGCCGCAAAGCCACCGCTACGTTGTCGCGCGGGTTCATTTTCATTAATCGTCGCATCGGCTGCCGCCTCCCAACCATTGTAATGTCGCTCGGGCGCCAAAAGCGTCCAGCTTCCGGACATATTGCTCCAGGGTGTCGGCCAGTTCGGGAACGCTGGATAAGTCTTCTCCCCACAGCTTCGTTTCCCGTAACAGGGCCGGAATCGCTTCAGCGGGCTGCGACCACGCCTGATCAAAGAGGGCCAGCACCTCCGGGCTGTCCTTCCGCACAAGCCGGTCGCCCCGATAACCAACCAGCAAGGCGGCGAAGGCCAGCGTGATCCGCTTCGGCAGCTCGCCCCGTTCCCGCTGGTAGCGGAGGAGCACAGGCAGCAGCCGGGTCTGGAATTTAGCGATGCTGTTTAGCGAGATCGAAGCCAGCTCGTGTCGGATGAACGGGTTCATAAAGCGTTCCCGCACGGCCTCGGCATAAGACAACAGCCCGGATCTGGGCAAATCAAGCATCGGAACGATCTCCTGCTCCATCAGCTCCCTAACGAACACAGACAAATCCTCGTCGTTCATCACATCCTCGACCGTTGTCAGACCGGCGAGTAAGCCCAACGCGGCCATCGCCGTGTGGGGGCCGTTCAGCAGATGAACCTTCTGCTCGCGGTACGGACGCAGGTCCTCGGTGAAGATGACGTTTAATCCCGCCTCGGACAGCGGCAGCCGTTCAGGCAGCCAGGCCGGGCCTTCGATGACCCACAGCAGGTAAGGCTCGGCGGTCACCATCAAGCGGTCTTGGTAGCCAAGCTGTTGTTCCAGCTGCCCCGCTTTCTGCTGCGGAAATCCGGGGACGATCCGGTCCACGAGGCTGCAGCAAAAGGTGTTTTCCCGTTCAAGCCATTGAATGAACCCATCGCCAAGATCCCATTCGGCGGCGTAGCGCAGCACGATCTCGCGCAGCTTCTCGCCGTTGCGGTCGATCAGTTCACAGGGGATGATCGTAAATCCCGCTTTGCCCAGCTGATAGCGGCGGTAGAGCAGGGCGGTCAGCTTGCCGGGAAAGCTCCGCTGCGGCGCGTCCGTGAGGCGGTCCTCCGGGTTGTAGGCGATGCCGGCCTCGGTAGTGTTCGAGGTGATGAACTCCAGCGAATCTTGCTCCGCTAGAGCGAGAAATTGCTCATAATCGGTGTAAGGACTGATCAGCCGGCTGACGGAGTGATTGATCTCGTGTTCGTTGACCACTTGCTGCTCCGCGATCCCGTTAATAAGAACCGTGTAAAGGTGATCCTGCTTCGCATAATGTTCGGATACCGGGCTGCTCTGCGGCTTGATCATCACCACGCTGCCTTGAAACCGGCCTTGCTTGTTCATCTGCTGCACCTGCCAGGCGGTAAAGGCACGCATGAAATTCCCTTCGCCGAACTGGATCATCCGTTCCGGGTAGGCAGGCAAATCGGGAAATAAGGTTCGGGATAAGAGCGGGTATTGCGGTGTGTCCATCGTTTTTTCGCCTCCTTGTTTTAGATGCTGATAGGAGATTAAGAGAAGTTAGGTATTTGCACACGTGAACATTTTGGAGTATGGCGAGCTGCCTGGCTTGCCGGAAAGGACCAGGACAAGCTTGAGAAGCTGTCGAAGTGCGGGACGAAGCGAACCCTTAGCGGCTAACAGAAGCAACCCATAGCGGCTTGCAGACGATAAGCATAATTCAGCGCTACAGTTCAAATCAAGAGATCTTGGCCACGGACTGACGGATCACCAGCGTCGTTGGGACGAACAGGGTCTCGCCAGGTGGTTCTGTTGGTTGTTCCTTATCCGATGATTCTGTACTCGGGGGTTGCATCAGCTCGATCAGCTTGCGGGTTCCCAGTTCGCTGATATCAGCAACCGGCTTGCGGATGGTCGTCAAGGCTGGATTCGTGTAACCTGCGAACACGATATCGTCGAACCCGATCAGCGACACCTGATTGGGCACGTTCACGCCCCGGGCGAAGCAGGCGTTCATCGCCCCGATCGCCATATCGTCGTTCGCGCAAAACACCAGCGTTGGCGGCTCCTTCAGATCCAGCAGCGCGTTCATCATCCGGTACCCGCTGTCGATGCTGTAATCTCCGGCAACTTGATATTCAGCGGGAAGGGCAAGACCATGGGCGAGTAAGCTTTCCAGGAAGCCTTGCTTCCGTTCAGCCGCAGACCGAAAGCCTGCTTTGCCTTCCATGATGGCCAGCCGCCGATGGCCTTGGGCGATCGCATAGTTGATCGCTTCCCGCACCCCTTCCCGATCATTGGCAACGACGTTCACGATGCCGGGATCGTCCAGATAGCGGTTTAGGACAACGAGCGGGATGCCCGCCTGCTTCACATGGTAAATAAACGCATTGTCGGCATCGCTTTGGCTCATGACTAGGATACCATCGAAGCGGTGCGGCGAAATGCCCTCCAAATGGCGGATGCCGTCGATCCCGTGCACAGTAAGACTGTAGTTTTCATCCAGCGCATGGTGAATGCCCTTAATCGCATCCACGAGGAAGCTGGCCGACGTGCCTTGATCGATGCTGGAGAAGAACAAACCGATCGTATACGTCTTCTTCATCACCAGACTTTTGGCGCTGACATTCGGAACATAATTCATTTCGGCGGCGATTTTTTCGATTTTCGCCCGCGTCTCCGGCTTAATCAGCGGGCTCCCGTTTAACGCCCGGGACACCGTGGTGTGGGACACACCGGCCACGCGGGCAATGTCTTTAATCGTAATCATAGAACCTCAACTTCCGCAGGAATTCGCAAGTTTTTCACGTTTTCATTCTATTCCCAGATATCTAAAAAAGTCAAGAAAAACAAGCAATGCACACGTGAAAATAAAATTTGCCCCAAGTTAAATGTAAGCGCTATAATTATCGGTAAAATAAACGGAGAGGATGAGCGGATATGCACGTTGAGGAGCAGCGATCAAAGCTATGGGAGGCGCTTGGGGAGTTGCCGTCCTTTGAAAGACCGGTTTCCGCCCGGTTATTAAAGCGGGAGGCGTTGGACGGATATGAGCTGGAGACCTTGCTGCTGGATTTAAACGGGCTGGAGCCGGTACCGGCATATTTCGCTAAGCCGCAGGAAGGGGAGGGACCTTACCCGCTTGTCGTGTTTAATCACTCCCACGGCGGAAATTATGGGAACGGCCGCAAGGAGTTGATTCGCAGCAGCGGTTATCTTCAAGAACCGTCTTTTGCCAAGGTGCTGACCGGCCTAGGCTGCGCGGTATGCAGCATCGATATGTGGGGCTTTCATGAGCGCAGCGGCAAGACCGAAGGCGAGCTTGTAAAAGAAATGTTGTGGACCGGACGATCGTTATGGGGCATGATGATTTACGATAATTATCGGCTGATCGACTATCTGTGTACCCGGGAAGACATCGATCCTTCGCGTATCGGCACGATCGGCATGTCCATGGGAGGGCTGATGGCGTGGTGGCTGGCAGCGCTCGACGAACGGGTGGGCGTCGTCGTTGACCTCTGCGGGCAGGTTGATGCAGAAACATTGATTGCGCGGCGCGGTCTGGAACATCACGGGTTTTATTACTACGTACCCGGGCTGCTGAAGCATTTTACGACCCTCGATATTCAAAAGCTCATCGTTCCCCGCCCCCGTCTCAGCCTGGTTGGCCGCAACGACCGGTTATGCCCATTTGAAGGGGTACAGCTGCTTGATCAAGGCTTACGTGAAGCCTATGGAGCCGCTGGAAAGCCCAACCATTGGCAAACCGTCATCACCGGCGGCGGTCATATGGAAACCGCGGAAATGCGCGCGGCGTGGCCAGAATTTATCGCCCAGCATCTGCTGCATTCCGCGCCATAGGAAGGGGTTCGCGCCCGGAGCGGTCATCAGCCGCGTTCCCTTCCGCGAAGCTCCTCCGACGGCAGCCGGCCGAACTCGCGCTTGTAAAGCCGGGCGAAATAAACCGGCTCTAAGCCGACATAAGCCGCGGCTTGACGGATCGTCATGTCGGGATGATCCATCAATAGGTGCCGGGCTGTTTTCAGCCGGATCTGATGAAGGTATTGCAGCGGCGTTAACCCCATTGCTTGCCGGAAGAGCCGGGTCAGCTGCTTCTGCGAGTAGCCGACGTGGCCTGCCAGCCCGGCGATGGTGATCGGCCGATTCAAGTGGTCATGCAGGAAGCGAATCGCAACATCTACAACCGACGCCCGGTATGAGGCGGGGGGAGCGGCGGGCGGTACCACTGGGACGCCTGAATCGGCCTCTACGCTCGTTTGGCCTGACGTATCCTTGAGGATGGCTAGAAACAACGAATACAGCAGCTCGGTCGTTCGCCAAGGGTCATGCTCGTTGCCGGACAGCTGCCAGATGGCAAGCAGGAGATCCGTAAATAACGAGACGTCCGAGAGCTGCAGCAGCCGAGGTGCATCCCCAAAGCCCCAATGGCTTAGCACCTCGCCGAAGTTTTCCAGCAATGTGACATACCCGACGAACCAGGGCTCCTCCCCGTAAGGCATATATTCATGAGCGCAGCCGGCGGGGATGTAGAGTAATTGGCCGGGGCGAAGAATGTCCCATTTGTCCTTGTTAACATAAAGCCGGCGAAACTGCCCTGTCCCGGAGATCGTCAAGAACAGCTGATGCGCCGAGAATCCCTTCATCCGCGTGAGCGGAGGCTGAATTTCCGTACCAACCGTATAAACGGATAACGGCAGAAGCTCGTTGCGGGAAGGGGTTAAATTACTTCTGAGCGGAAGCAGGTCCATGGGGAGTTCCTCCAATTTGTCCATTTTGTCTGGTGGTTTGTCCGATTTGTGGCTTCCGCCCGATTATATCCCACCTCTATAATGAGAGCAAATCGTTTGGGGAGTGTGAATTAGGTGGAACTGAACCGTGAATGGGAAAATTTATCGTGTCTGCACATCGGCCGGCTGCCGGCCCGCGCCTCCTATATTCCGTATGGGAGCGTCGAGACAGCCCGAACGGGAAAACGCGGGCGCTCACCGCATTATCAAACGTTAAACGGAAGCTGGAAATTCCGCTATCATCGCAGCGTTCGCGAGGTAGACAACCATTTCTTTGAGACGGAAACGGATGTGAGCGCTTGGGACGATCTGATCGTGCCTTCCTGCTGGCAAACGAACGGCTATGATCAGTTACATTATACGAACGTCAACTATCCGATTCCTTACGATCCGCCGTTTGTGCCGGACGACAATCCTGCGGGTACATATGTAAGGGATTTCAATTTGCCTGAAGCGTGGATGAAGAGGCAGACGCGGATCGTATTTGAAGGGGTGAACGCTTGCTTTTACTTGTGGGTGAACGGTCATTTCGTTGGTTACAGCCAAGGCAGCCGGATTCCGGCGGAGTTTGATCTCACGCCGTTTGTAGTTGCAGGCCGCAACCGTCTCGCCGTGCTGGTGTTGAAATGGTGCGACGGCACTTATTTGGAGGACCAGGATGTCTGGCGGTTTTCCGGAATTTATCGCGATGTCTATTTGCTGTCCCGAGATAATACACACATCCGTGACGTGTTTAATCAACCGCTGCTGCCTTCCGACCTATCCGAAGGCAAGCTGCGGTCGGAGATCGAAACGACGGGCAGCCTGACGGTGCAAGCGGAATTGCGGGATCCGGCGGGCAAGCTGATCGGACGTCATGAGGCACAAATCGACGGCAAAGGGGCGATTGAGCTGGACGTGCCGCAGCCACAGCTGTGGAACGCTGAGCAACCCCGGCTGTACGAGCTGGTTTTGACAGCCGGTCAAGAAGTGCTGCGCTTTCGGGTCGGCTTCAAAAAGGTGGAGATCACAGGCGGCATCTTCCGCATCAACGGCCGCGCCGTGAAGCTGAAAGGGGTTAACCGCCACGATTCCCATCCGGAGCTGGGGCAGACGATTCCGGTGAACCATATGATTACAGACCTCAAGCTCATGAAGCGGCATAACATTAACACGATCCGGACCTCGCATTATCCGAATGACCCGAAGTTTCTCGATCTCTGTGATGAATACGGGTTTTACATCATTGATGAAGCGGATCTGGAGTGCCATGGCGTGACCAGAACGGGCGAGCTCGAAGCGGGTGTCTTCCATAAGCTGTCGAACAACCCGGATTGGAAGGAAGCGTTCGTGGAACGGGCTGTTCGCATGGTCGAGCGGGACAAAAACCACGCCTCCGTCATCATCTGGTCCATGGGTAATGAATCCGGATATGGGGCCAACCATATAGCCATGGCGGAGTGGATGAAAGCGCGGGATGCCTCACGTCCGGTGCATTACGAAGGAGCGGATCCCCGGTATTACAGCGATTCGGATACGTCCTGCCTTGATATGGACAGCCGTATGTACCCCTCGGTAAAGGAGATCGAGCGGTATGCGCTCGATGAGAACAGTTCCAAACCGCTGTTCCTCTGCGAGTATAGCCATGCCATGGGTAACGGACCGGGCGATTTGCAGGATTACTGGAACGTGATTTATCGCTATCCGAAGCTGATGGGCGGCTGTGTCTGGGAATGGTGCGATCACGGCATTGCCGCGGAGACGCCGGACGGACAACGTTATTATGCGTATGGCGGCGATTTCGGTGATCAGCCAAACGACGGGAACTTCTGTATCGACGGCTTGGTCTTCCCGGATCGCCGGCCGCACACTGGGCTGCTGGAATTAAAGCAGGTTATTGCGCCGGTGCTGATCGAGGCGGAGGATGCGGTTCAAGGCCGGTTCCGCGTGCTGAACCGTTATGATTTTAGCAGCCTGTCACATCTGGCGGTCAGTTGGAAGCTGGAGCGGGAAGGAGAAGTGCTGCAGCAAGGGCGGTCAGGCCCGCTAGCCGCCGCACCGGGTGAGACGGAGATTCTCTCTCTTCCCTATGATCTGACGCTGGCGCAGGAGGGGTCGGGACCGCTCACCTTAACCTGCTCGGTCCGGCAGCAGCTGGACACACCTTGGGCGGAGGAAGGGTACGAAATCGCTTTTTATCAATTTGAATTGCCGGGGGCCAAGGCAGCGTTTGCCCAAGAGCAACGGCAAAGTGAAGAATACGCTACCTTTATGACGGCGGATGAACAGGACGGCTTGCTCACGGTGCGCGGGTTTGATTTCGAGCATGTCTTTGACCTGAAGAAAGGGATGCCGCAGCAGGTGTCGAAGCACGGCGTACCGTTGCTCGCTAGTCAGGCCCGGTTTAACATCTGGCGGGCCCCGATGGATAACGATATGCACATCCGCAAGGAATGGGAAGCGGCAGGACTCGACCATGCCGCGATGAAGGTGTACGGGAGTCACTGGGAGCAAAAGCCGGACGCTTCGGTCGAAATCATCGTCGACTTCTCGCTCGCCAGCTACACCTTCGAACCGTTCGTGCGCGGCAGCGCCGTATGGACGGTTGGGGTCACGGGCGAGATCCAACTGATGGTTCATGCCGAAGCGCGCGAGAATCTTCCTTTCTTACCGCGCTTTGGTCTCGAGCTGACGATGCCGAAGGGGACCGAGGAGATCGAATATTACGGCTACGGTCCGCATGAGAGCTACATCGACAAACGGGCGAGCGTACGGAAAGGCAAGTATTTGCTGTCGGTGGACGACATGTTCGAGAACTACGTCATGCCGCAGGAAACCGGTTCTCGCTACGGTACGGATTGGGCAATCGCATCCACCATTCAAGGCATGGGACTGAAATTCACAGCGGCACAGCCGTTCTCGTTCCAGGCTTTGCATTACACCGCCGAGGACCTGACGGCAGCGCAACATACGTACGAACTCAAGCGCCGCCCCGAAACGATCGTCACGCTCGATTACCAAATGAGCGGCGCCGGTTCCGGCTCCTGCGGCCCGCAGCTGGCAGAGCCTTACCGTTTTGCCGAGAAGTCGTTCGATTTCGAGTTGACGATCCAGCCGGTATTTAAGGAAGAAGAATAGGGACTGGATCAGTCGTAGTAAAGAACCGTTCCCTGGCCTAGTGGCTGGGTGAGCGGTTTTTTACGGTTACGGGGGTAGGTCGTCTATCCGATCCCCCCTTTTGAAGGATTATCCCGTTGCATCAGGTGTTGAAGAAAGAGAAAGAGTAACAGTAAGCAAAAATTGAAAGAGTAAAGAAAGAGTAATACAAACGGAAGTAGAAACATAAACAGAAACAGAATTAGAAACAGAATTAGAAGTAAAGATAAAGATAGACATAGACACAGACACAGGCAAGATATAGATATGGACATGGATATAGATATAGATATAGGCATAGGCATAAATGTATGCATAGTTATAGATATTGTTGAAGGTGCAGATGTAGATATTGATGTGGTTGCATATTTGGATATGTATTTGGTAATAGAAATTGGTATAGATTATATACATGTATCATGAATATATATTACAATACATATCCAAATACAGATTCGAGCACATATTTTAATATAGATTTGAATACAGATTTATCCCTTGCCTGTTGTTCAGCCCTTGCATTAAGCTGCAGCTGCAATGGACGGGTTCTGGTGATGTGCGATTAACTGGCGGTAAGGGATCGCTGGAATGGACAGGCACATCTGCAGCAGGTCCTGGCGCATTTCTTCCTCGGAAAAGGTCATGCGCAGGTAACGGCGGACGGTGTACTCATTCAAATACGCCTGCAAATGCGTTATCCCCAAGGCGACATACGTGCGCCTGATAGAGTCCCTTGCTTCTCTCACGACTCTCCGTAGGGGCAGATACATCCGATG